>JAUYOW010000316.1 GCA_030697825.1 Gemmatimonadales bacterium
TTGGTGACCAGGTCGCCCCAGCAGGCGGCCAGGAGGAGCGTCGCCGCGGCGACGAGGGAGATTCGACGTGCGTGCATATGGCGCGGCTCCATGGTTAGAACGCGAACGCCAGACTGGCGCCGTAGAGTTTCGCGGTGGACGTGTACAACCCCGAGTTGAGCGCCACGGTGGGCACCGATCCCTCAGATGCATCGACTACCCGGCCCCGACGATCCTGCTGCCGGATGTACTGGTACGCGACGTCGAAGCGCAACCGCGGCGAGAGCTGGAGGCCGATACCGGCCGTGCCCTCCACGCGGGCGCCCTCGGGAAGCAGCGGCGTCACCGTCTGCGCCGGCGCCGCGGCCTCGTGCCAAAGCATGCCGCCCCGGACGGTGATCTTGCTGGTCGGCGCGAGCTCGATGCCGCCGCGCCACCCGCTGGTCGCGCGGTAGTCCTCTTTCAGCGTGCGCCGGCCGGCCGAATCCAGGTCGAACGGCAGGATCTGGAACGCCCGCCAGTTCACGTACTGGTAGTCGGCGAGCAGCGTGACCCCGCTCATCGGTCGGAGCGCTACGCCCACGACGATCTGCTCGGGCAGCGGGACCGTCGTGTTCGCCCCCTGGCCGGAGAACAGCTTGCCGGAGAACGCGGAGGTGACGACGGAATCCAGCGGCGTCCCGCCCGGCGCGCCGAGCGGGTTACCGGGCGGCAGGATGATGCCGGTCGGATAGCGGGTGAAGTTCGCCGTGCCTTCGATGTCCACCGTCACGCGCGTAAGGACTCGCGCGCCCACGCTCACCCAGTCCCACGGCTTCGCCAGGAAGCCGAAGTGGGCACCGAATTCGTTGCCGCTGCCGTCGATCTCCACGTCGGCGAAGTCGGTGCCGACCGGGATGCCCAGCAGCGCGAACGTCGTCGTGCCCGTGGCCACCTGCGACGAAAGGTCGACCCGCTGCTTCACGTTGACCGTCGCGTGAACGTAGTCCACGCCCGCGCCGATCTGCACCCGCGGGCTGATCGAGAAAGCGACCGTCGGCGAGAAGTAGATCGCCTTGAGCTCCGCGCGATACGCGAGGAACCGCCCCGCGAAGGTGTTGGGCCATTCGGAGATCAGGCCGTACGGGGCGTTGACTCCCAAGCCCACCGCCCAGCGAGAGTTGAGCTGCCGGGTGACGAAGAGTGTGGGGACCGGGATGTTGTTGTCGGTCGACGGCGTCGTCACGCCGGTGGCGCTGTCGGTGAAGGCGCCGCGGGGCGAGATCATCGTGACGCCGACCTGGGCGTTCCAGCGATTGCCGCCGCCCACGATCCCGGCTGGGTTGAAGAAGACGGCGCTCGCGTTGCACGGCGACGCGACGCCGGTTCCGGCCCGCGCCATCATGCAGGCGTCGTGTTCGTAAACCCCGAAGCCCTGCGCGTTGGCGCGGGTTGCAGTGGCGGTGACCGCGGCCACGAATGCAGCCGCGCTCAGTACGGCGTGTCGCCGCATGGTTCCTCCGACAGGCGGTTTTATTGAGCGAGAAGCGGAGTCGTTCCGATGTTCCGGAGCCGCAGGGGAGGCTACGACCGATGCGGCGGTTTGTCAATGTCTTACGCTGCTTGCGTGCGCCGGCGGCGAACCCTAGGTTCCCGATGGGATTCGCGGGAATAGCTCAGTTGGTAGAGCACAACCTTGCCAAGGTTGGGGTCGCGGGTTCGAGTCCCGTTTCCCGCTTTCGGCCCGGGTGGCGAAACTGGCAGACGCAGGGGACTTAAAATCCCCGGGGGGCGACCCCTTGCGGGTTCGATTCCCGCCCCGGGTATCGCTTTACCAGTTGCCCTACCCACTTCTCACGTCTCTCACTTCTTGCCGATATACGCTTCCACGCTCGTCCCGAAGCTCATCACGTCTATCGGCTTGGTCAGATAGCCGTCGAAGCCCGCCTTGAGCGCCTTCTCCCGGTCGCCCGACATCGCGTGAGCCGTGAGCGCCACGATCGGAGGCATCGCGTCCCCCGACCCCCGCAGCTTCTCCATGAGTTGGAACCCGTCCTCGCCCGGAAGCTGGATGTCCAGCAACACCAGCTCCGGTTTCTCGGCGCGGAAGGTCTCGACGAGCTGCTCCCCACCGGTTAGGCCCACGACGGTGTGCCCCCGAACGGCGAGCACCGCCTTGAAGAGCTTCATGTTGTCGGGATTGTCCTCGACTATCAGGATCTTGGCCACTAGGAACGGGCTCCCACGCGCCTCAGAACGGCGCGGATGCGCGCGATCAGCGATGCCGGCTGGATCGGCTTGGTAACATAGTCCTCGGCGCCCAACTCGATGCAACGTGTTTCCGTCTCCGGGTCATCGTGCGCCGTGACGACGATGACCGGCACGGCCCGTCCGGCGAGCCGCTGTCGCAACGCCTCGAGCACGCCGTACCCGTTGAGCCGCGGCATGTCCATGTCGAGGAGCAGGATCGCCGGCTGGAGCCGCTGCGCCTGCTCCAGCGCGTCCGCGCCGTCCACGGCTTCGGCCACGTCGAAACCCTGCGACTCCAGAATGGCCCTCTCCAGGTTGCGGATGTAGACGTCGTCGTCGGCGATGAGCACGAGCGGCGGCCCGGGCGCCGGCGGCGTTTCGACGGGCTCCGATGGGGGCGGCGGAGCGGCGGCCGCAACGTGGGCCAGCGGCGACGGCGCGGGCGGCGCGGTAGGCGCGGCGACCGGCTTCAGCACCGGCTCGCCGATCACCCGCACCGCTTCGTCGTACCCCGTCTCCCCGGACCAGACCCGTCGCAGCGCTGATTCCCAGAGCGTCTTCATCCCGTATCGGCGGCCGGACTCGACGATCTGCTCCGATAGCGCGCCCGTCGCGATCAGCTCGGCCACGGCGCCGTCGATCGTCAGTATCTCCTCGATTGCCATCCGGCCTCGGTAGCCGGAGAAACCGCACTGCGCGCACCCCTTCGGCTTCCGGATCGCCACGGGCTGATCGAACCCCGTCGGTGGCCGCCACCGCTCGGGCAGCGTGGCAGTGTCCGAGGGCTCGGCGCACTTGGGACACAGGCGCCGCAGCAGCCGCTGGGCGAGCACGCCCTTGAGCGCCGCGGCGATCTTGAATCCCTCGATGCCGATGTCGCGCAGCCGCATGACGGACGCCGCGGCGTCGTCGGTGTGGAGCGTCGAGAGCACGAAGTGGCCGGACAGCGCCGCCTGCCAAGCCGTTTGCGCCGTTTCCAGGTCGCGTATCTCGCCCAGGAGAACGACATCCGGGTCCTGCCGCAGCACCGAGCGCAGCGCGGTCGCGAAGGTGAACCCCTGCTTCTCGTTGACCTGGATCTGGTTGACGCCCTCCAGGCGGTACTCGACGGGGTCCTCGACGGTCACGATCTTGATGTCCCCGGTGTGCAGCTTGTCCAGCGCCGCGTACAGCGTGCTCGTCTTGCCGCTCCCGGTCGGGCCGGTGACGAGGACGATCCCTTCCCGGTAGGAGAGCAGCTTCTCGATGGTGGCGCGCTCGTCCGGCCAGAGGCCCATCGCGTCGAGCTTGAGCGTGGCGGACGCCGGGTCGAGGAGCCGCACCACGATCTTCTCGCCGTGCCGCGCGACGGGGATGCTCGACACGCGCATGTCCCACTGCTTGCCGTCCACCCGCGCCAGGGCGCGCCCGTCGTGCGGGTGCAGTGGGTCGGAGATGTCCAGCTTGGCGAGCACCTTCATGCGCCGCGCGACCGAGCCGGCGGCGCTCCGCGGCACCCGCATCACTTCGCGCATCACGCCGTCCACGCAGTACCGGATGACCAGCCCCTGCTCGCCGGGCTCGAAGTGAATGTCGCTGGCTCGCTCGCGAACGGCGTCGGCGATCGTCGCGTCCACCAGCCGCGCCGTGGGTGCGTCCACCGCATCCGCCGCGGCCGCCTCGACCCTGTCGTCCTCCACCGACTCGACGGTGGCCTGGGGACCGAGCCCGCCCACCAGGCGCTCGATGGAACGCTCGGGGCGGTAGATCTCGTCGACGCGGCGCGCCAGTAGCCCGGGGAGGCTGTAGAGGAACTCCACCTGCCGTCCGGCCACGAAACCGAGCGCCTGCTCGGCGTCGAGGTCGAGCGGGTTGGCAGTGGCGATGCGGATCACCCGGTTCGTGGCGGAGAGGGGAAGGGCCGCGTACTGTCGCGCCACGTTCTCGGGGACGAACTGAACGGCGGCGGGCTCGACCTTGTCGAGCTTGGCGACGGGCACGTGCGCCGCGCGAGCCAGCAGCACTCCGACCTGGTTCGCGTCAGCCAGGTTCCGCTCGATGACGACTGCCGCCACCCATTCCGGCGCTTCGGCGCGGATCGCTTCGGCCTGGTCGTGCTTCAGCAGCCCCTCGCGCTCGAGCGCAGCCAGGCCCCACGCATCGCGCGGGAAACGCACCGGCGCGGGCATGGATTGCGTTCGTCGCGGTGTGGTCATCGGCTATAAGTAGCCGCAGTTTGTCTCGCTAGTCAACGCGAGTAGATTCAGCGCGTGGCGCCTCAGAAGACCGTATCACGATGATCGCGCGCGGCGAGGCCGTTGTCCCGGGGGACAAGTCCATCACTCATCGCGCGCTCTTCCTGGCGGCCCTCACCGCCGGGCGGTGCGCGTTCCAGGGCGCGCTGGCGGCCGGCGACACCCGCGCCACCGCCGCATGTCTGCGGGCGCTCGGCGTGCGGGTAGGGCCGCTCGCCGACCACCGCACCGTCAGGGTGGATGGCGGCGGGCTCCGGCCATTCCACCAGCCAAGCGCGGTGCTCGACTGCCGCAACTCCGGCACGACCGCGCGTCTCCTCCTCGGCCTGCTCGCCGGGAATCCACTGGAAGCGACTCTGACCGGCGACCGCAGCCTCCGCCGCCGCCCCATGGGCCGCGTCGCCGAGCCGCTCGCCGCCATGGGCGCCGGCATCTCGGCGTCTGAAGGCGGGCGCCTTCCACTCACCGTGCGCGGTGGCGCGCTCCGTTCCTACCGTCACCAGAGCCCCATTGCCAGCGCCCAAGTCAAGACCGCACTCCTCTTCGCGGGCCTCGCGGGCAAGGTCAGCGTCACCGTGAGCGAGCCGGTGGTTTCGCGCGACCACACCGAGCGCCTGCTCCAGCTGCTAGGCGTGTCGGTGACGATCGAAGGGACGTCGGTCACGCTGCAGCCCGTCGACGCCCTCCCGGCCTTCGGCGGCGAGATCCCGGGCGACATCTCCTCTGCGGCGTATCTGCTGGCCGCCGGCGTCCTCGCGGATTCGGGCGATCTGACGGTCCGGGGCGTGGGGGTGAACCCGACCCGCGCGGGTTTCCTGCGGGTCCTCGAGCGGATGGGAGCGACCGTCGTGCAGGAGGAGCGCTGGATCAGCCTGGGCGAGCCCGCCGCCACGCTGCGCGCGCAGCCCGCGACGCTGAAGGCGGTCGAGGTCGAGGCCGATGAGATCCCGAGCCTGGTGGACGAAGTCCCGCTGCTGGCCTGCCTAGCGGCGCGCGCCGAAGGGACTTCGGTCTTCCGCGGCGTGGGCGAGCTGCGCGTGAAGGAGAGTGACAGGCTGGCGCTCGTGGCGGGCAACCTCACGGCGCTCGGAGTGCGCGCCTACACCGAAGGCGACACGCTCTGGGTCGAGGGCACGGATGCGCCTCCGATCGGTCCCGTCGTCACGGCAGGCGACCATCGTCTCGCCATGGCGTTCGCGGTCCTGGGCAAGGTGCCGGGCGCGCGGGTCGCGCTGGACGACGAGCGCTGCGTCGCGATCTCCTATCCCAACTTCTTCCGCGATCTCGGGGCCGTGCTCCACCATGCGTAAACGTCCCGTCGTGGCCATCGACGGTCCGGCGGCGAGCGGGAAGAGCACCACGGCCCGCGCGGTCGCGAAGGCGCTGGGCTTCACTCACCTCGACTCGGGGGCACTCTACCGCGCCCTGACCCTGGTTGCGCTGGAGCGCCTGGGCCCGGCGCCCCGGTGGGAAGCGGAAGCGATCGTCGCTGAGGCGCGGCGCCTGCCGGTCTCGGTGGCCGCTGCCGCCGGTGTCCTGGAGGTCACCGTGGGCGGTCTGCCTCTGGGGGACGCCATACGCTCGGAGGCGGTTACGCGTGAGGTCTCGCGGGTCGCGGCCATGAGCCCGGTCCGCGCCTTCGTGAATGACCTGCTCCACGCCGCCGCGGCCGAGGGCGGGGTGGTGATGGACGGCCGTGACATCGGGACCGTCGTCTTCCCGGACGCCGAGGTGAAGGTGTTCCTCGTGGCCGCCCCCGAGGAGCGCGCGCGCCGGCGCCTGGCCGACCGGGGAAGGGTGCCGGATCCGGTCACCCTGAAAGCCGAGGCGGGTGCCTTGCTAGCCCGGGACGAGCACGACCGGTCGCGGGACGTGGCGCCCCTGGCGCAAGCCTCTGACGCGGTGCTCATAGACACCACCCAACTCGGTTTCGACGAACAGGTTCGGCTGGTCGTGGACCTTGTGCGGAAGGCGGCCGGCGGCTAGCGTTAACGGCTTGCCCGCCCCGGCCCTTTTGCCGGTAGTTCGATTCCTCTGTCCCGCGCCCGGAGAGGCGCACTGAGGCCCCGAGTAGTATGCTCACCCAGAACCAGGACGCCCCCGAGACGCTCGAGGGGACGCCGTCCGTCACCCCCCCAACGCCCACCAAGCTGAACGTCAGGCCCGATCTCTTCGACGAGAGCTATTCGCCCGAGCAGTACCAGACGATGATGGAGATGTACGAGGGTACTCTTCAGCATATCGAAGAGGGCGAAATCGTGATGTCGAGGGTTTTGCGGGTCACCGACAACGCCGTCATCCTCGACGTGGGCTTCAAGTCCGAAGGCGCCGTGGCGATCGAGGAGTTCAAGGACGCCAAGTCCCTCAAGGAAGGCGACGAGGTCGAGGTGTTCCTCGAGAGCCTCGAGGACAACGAAGGCGCGGTCATCCTGTCGAAGAAGAAGGCCGACTTCATGCGCGTCTGGGAGCGCATCCGCGTCGCCTACGAGAGCGATGAGCCGGTCGAGGGAATGCTCCAGAAGAAGATCAAGGGCGGGGTGGTCGTGGACCTGATGGGCGTGGACGCGTTCCTGCCCGGTTCGCAGATCGCGCTCCGCCGCGTGCCCAACATAGACGAGCTGCTGGGCCAGTCCTACCAGTTCAAGATCATCAAGCTCAACAAGCGCCGCCGGAACATCGTCGTCTCCCGCCGGGTCATCCTCGAGGCGGAGCGGGCGACCAAGCGCGAACGCCTGATGAAGGAGCTGGAAGTCGGTCAGGTGCGCAAGGGCGTGGTCAAGAACATCACCGACTTCGGCGCCTTCATCGACCTGGGCGGGGTGGACGGCCTGCTCCACATCACCGACATGTCGTACGGCCGCGTCTCGCACCCGTCCGAGATGGTCAAGTTCGGCCAGGAGATCGAGGTCAAGATCCTCGATATCGACTGGGAGCGCGAGCGGATCTCGCTCGGCCTCAAGCAGCTCCAGACCTACCCTTGGACCGACGTCGCCGCCAAGTACCCGGTCGGCACGCGGGTGCAGGGAAAGGTCGTCAGCATCACCAACTACGGCGCGTTCATCGAGCTGGAGCCGGGGATCGAAGGCCTGGTCCACATCTCCGAGATGTCGTGGACCCGCAACGTGCGGCACCCGTCCAAGATCGTCTCCATCGGCGAGACCATCGAAGCGGTCGTGCTCAAGGTGGACGAGGGCGAGGAGAAGATCTCGCTTGGCATGAAGCAGACCGAGCAGGACCCTTGGATGGTGTTGCCGCTCAAGTACCCGGTCGGCACGCGCATCACCGGGAAGGTGCGGAACCTCACCAGCTTCGGCGCTTTCGTGGAGATCGAGCCGGGCATCGACGGCCTCATCCACATCTCCGACATGTCGTGGACCAAGCGCGTCCAGCACCCCTCGGAGGTCGTGAAGAAGGGTGACACGGTGGACGTGGTGATCCTCAACATAGACGCCGACAACAAGCGCATCTCGCTCGGTCTCAAGCAGGCCGAGGAGGATCCGTGGTTGCGCATCGGCGAGACCTATCCGGTGGGTCGCGAGCTCAAGGGCCACGTGGTGCGCATGATGGACAAGGGCGTGGTCGTGGATTGCGGCAACGACATCGAAGGATTCGTCCCGATGAGCCAGCTGGGCATCCCGGACATCCAGAACCCGGCGGACGGCGTGAAGGAAGGCCAGGTCGTCGAGCTGAAGGTCCTCGAGGTGGATCCCATCCACCACCGGATCGTGCTCGCGGCGCTGAGCTTCCCCGACGAGCCGCTCCGGGAGATCCCGAAGCCGTACATCGAGCCGGACCCGGAGAGCCCTGCGCCGGAGACGACGCCGGAGACGACGCCGGAGACGACGCCCGGGGCGTGACCGCCGCGGCGCCGTGGGGAGAACCCCGCGGCGCCGCCGTGTTATGGACCCTGGCGGATCGGTCTAGAAGTCGGCCGTGATCCCCACGATGGCCCGGCGGCCGTTGACCGAGCCGCCGAAGAGGTGGTAGCGCCGCTGGTCGCTGAGATTCGTCGCGACGCCGTGCAGGCGCAGCTGCCGCGTGAGGCGATAGCTGCCGGCGAGGGTGATCGTCTGGCTCGCCGGGACGTACCCGGAGAAGATGCCGGCCGCCCAGTCCATCCCTTCCACGAAGCGCGCCGTGACGCCGAGGTCGGCGCGGTCATCGGCGTAGCGGAGCCCGAGCGTGACCTTCCACTTGGGCGTGTTCGGCACGAGCTGGTCGCCCAACCGCTGCTCGCGCACCTCGAAGTCGAACAGGCTGTACGAGCCGTCGAAGCGGATCCGGTCCGTGACGTGCACGGACGCACCGAGCTCCAGCCCCTGCTCGACGACGCGGCCGGCGTTGGTGTACGACACGATCAAAGCCCGGCGCCCGTCAGGCAGGGTGGCCAGCAGCGGCCCGGCTGCGGCGTTCAGCTGGTTGAAGCCCCCCCGCAACAGGGGGACCGGCCTACGCAGCGGGTGCGTCGTCGGCAGACCGATGCGGGCCAGGCGTGCGTCCAGCGTGTCGAGCAAAGCGACGACCTCGCGGTCCTCATTGAGGCTGTAGAACGGATACTCCGGATTGACGCCCGGGAGCAGGTCGGTCACGAAGTTGCGCATGTCGTTCCGGTAGAGGTCGAGCGTCACGAAGCTGCGGCGCCCGACGTTCCCCTTGTACCCGATCTCCCACCCTGTCACCGTCTCAACCTCGAGGTTGCGATTGCCCCGCGCCTGCACCAGCGTGAGCGAGTCGAAATTCCAGGGCAGCGGGGTGAGGTTGAGCCCGGCGGTCACGGAGGGAGGGAGGGACGCGGCCACTGCCGCCAGATAGGCGTTGAGGCTGGTCTGGAGGCGGCGCGGGCCGGCCGTCGGCGCTCCCGCCGGCACCCGCAGGAAGAACTCCGAGTAGTTGGGCGTCTGGAAGGCGCGGTTGACGGTGAGCCGGATCGAGTGGTCCGCGTGCGGCGCGAAGACGAGCGCGCCCTTGGGCGAGAACTGGGGCTCGAAAATGCTGCCGTCGTCGTAGCGGGCGGCAACCACGGCGCGCACCCACGAGTTCAGGCGCACCTCGATCTGGCCGAACGCCGAAGAGGTGTTGTCCGTACGATCGTCGTCGGCGGCGAGCATCAGCGTCGAATCGGTATCGACCGCGGAGCTCCGGTACGACGCCCCGGCCACGAGGCGGCCCCGGTCGCCGAAGAGCGACTGGTTGAACTGGCCCTCCACGTGATAGATGCTGGAGTGTTCCAACAGGGGAATCCCGGATACGAGCGAGTACTGCGAATCGACCGTGTTCCGACCGGAGTACCAGCCCATCACGCTGAACCGGTTCGTGGCCACGTTGACCCGCGCCCACGGGCGATCGGCCTTGGTGACCTGGACCCGCCCGATCCCTGTGACGAACGACTCGTTTTCCACCCGCGCGGTACCGGCTTCAATGGTCGTGACCGCGCCGCCCGCACCGTAGTAATCCAGGCGCGCGGAGCCGTACTGATTCCGCAGCGGATCGCGCTCCCCCGTGAGCAGGTTCGCGGGATCGAGCTCCTGGCCGTTGAGCGGGCGGACTTCCCGCGACCGGTTGAAGGTGGTGTCGCCGTACTCGCGCCGCAGGTCGAGCGAGTCGCTCGCGGTGCGCGAGCGGCTCCACGTGTCGCTCTGCGTGAGGCCGAGGTTCACGCGATAGCCAAGGCGCCCGTCGGCCGCGACGCCGGCGTGCCGGACGTCCGCGCGAAAGGTGCTCAACTCGCCCGCGGCCAGCGTCACGCGGGTGCCAACGACCTCCCGAGGCGCCGGCGTGATGATGTTCAGGACCCCCGCGAACGCGTTCGCGCCGTACAGCGCGGACCCGGGGCCGCGCACCATCTCGATGCGGCCGATTTCATCCAGCGGGATGGCCATGGCGTTCCACTCCTGCGCCCCGAGGAACGCGATGGAGAGATCCCGGCCGTCCTGGAGCACGAGGATCCGGCGGTTGAGCGAAGAGTTGAAGCCCCGGGCGTTCACGTTGAAGTCGTTCATGCCGCTCTGGACGACGTCCACGCCCGGCACGGTCGCGAGGGCCAAGGGCATCTGCGCCGTGGTCGACAGCTCGCGCGCGACGGCCGGCTCGACCACCGCGACAGCCGCGGGCGCCTCGACGATCCGCTCCGCCGTGCGGGAGGCCGCCACGACGACGATCTCGCTGATCGTCACCGGCTGGAGGTCGAGGCTGGCGTCGGCGGTGACCGTCCGGCCCCCCGTCACCTCGACCGCCAGCTCCCGCGGCTGGAAGCCGAACAGCCGGAACACTAGGACCTGGCTTCCGGCGGGCACGCGGGAGATGGCGAACCGCCCTTCGGCATCGGTCACGGTCTGGAGTCCGGTCGAACGGACGGCGACCGTGATCCCGCGGATCGGTCGCTGGTCGTCAGCTCGTCGCACGACGCCGCGGACGCTGCCGGTGGCTTCCAGAGCCGCGGCCGGGGCGGGAAGCGCGGTCATGCTGACGAGGACGGCCACCAGCGCGACCAGGACCTGCACACCTGCGCGTCGAAGCATACGCCGTTCCTCCAAATAGGATGGGTTGTGAACGGAAGCTGATCCTTGGCCGCCGCTGGCAGCCTGGATGGCGCTCCAAGATGCAACGCCGCCCCGATTCTGGACAGAGGGGTACCCGGAGTGGGAGGCGCCGATGGCCGCCGGTCGCGTCCCGGTATTATCGTTCGCGCGGGCGGGGCGCCAGGTGGGTGCCCCGCGGAAGCTGCGCACAAGGCGGCCGGACGTGACGATGCAGAACAAGCTCAAACGCCTGGAGGCCCTCGCGGCCGAGGCCGTCGCTGGCGGCGGCCCCGATCGGGTCGCCTCCCAGCATGGCAAGGGCAAGCTCACCGCGCGGGAGCGGCTCGACATCCTCCTCGATGAGGGGACGTTCGTCGAGCTCGACCGCTTCGTCACCCACCGCTCGCACGACTTCGGCCTGGACGAGCAGAAGATTCTCGGCGACGGCGTGGTTACGGGCTACGGCAAGGTGAACGGCCGGATCGTCTACGTATTCTCGCAGGACTTCACCGTCTTCGGCGGGTCGCTCTCCGAGGCTCACGCCGAGAAGATCTGCAAGGTGATGGATCTCGCGATGCGGAACGGCGCGCCGGTGATCGGGCTCAACGATTCGGGCGGCGCGCGCATCCAGGAGGGCGTCGCCTCGCTGGGCGGCTATGCCGAGATCTTCCTGCGCAATACGCTGGCCTCCGGCGTGGTGCCGCAGATCTCGGTCATCCTCGGCCCGTGCGCGGGCGGCGCGGTGTATAGCCCGGCCATCACCGACTTCGTCTTCATGGTGCGCGGCACCAGCTTCATGTTCGTGACCGGCCCCAACGTCGTGAAGACGGTCACGCACGAGGACGTGACGGCCGAGCAGCTGGGCGGCGCGGACGTGCACGCCGGGACCTCGGGGGTCGCGCACGTCGTGGCGCCGAGCGAGCCGGAGTGCCTCGCGGCGGTGCGCGCGCTGCTCGACTACCTGCCTTCCAACAACCTTGAGAGCCCGCCCAGCGTCCCGACGAAGCAGGCCGACGAACGGCGCGACGAGTCGTTGCTCGCCATAGTCCCCGACGAGCCGTCGAAGCCGTACGACATGCACGACGTGCTGAAGCGCGTGGTGGACGGCGGCGGTTTCTTCGAGATCCACCGCGAGTACGCCGCGAACATCATCTGCGGCTTCGCGCATCTGGGAGGGCGCGCGGTGGGTATCGTCGGAAACCAGCCGGCGGCGCTCGCCGGCGTGCTCGACATCGGCGCCTCGCTCAAGGCGGCGCGCTTCGTGCGCTTCTGCGACGCGTTCAACATCCCGATCGTAACTTTCGTGGACGTGCCCGGCTTCCTGCCCGGAACCGCCCAGGAGCACGGCGGCATCATCAAGCACGGCGCGAAACTGCTCTATGCGTACTGCGAGGCGACGGTCCCGAAGATCACGGTGATCACCCGCAAGGCGTACGGCGGCGCGTACGACGTCATGAGCAGCAAGCACATCCGCGGAGACGTGAACCTCGCGTGGCCGACCGCGGAGATCGCGGTGATGGGGCCCAAGGGCGCGGTGGAGATCCTGTTCAAGAAGGAGATCGAGACGAGCCCGGACCCGGAAGCCGCCGCCGCCGAGCGGCTGGGAGAGTACACCGAGAAGTTCGCGCATCCGTACATCGCGGCGGGGCGGGGGTATGTGGACGACGTGATAGATCCGCGCGACACGCGGGCCCGGCTGATCGACGCGCTTGAGATGCTGCGGACCAAGCGGGACCGCAATCCGCCGAAGAAGCATGGGAACATCCCCCTGTAACGGGAGCCGGGAGCCGGGAGTCGGACCTTCGGACGTGCGCCGCAGCCGCGTCGCGCGCCCGCCGGTACGGCTCCCGGCTCCCGGCTCACGCTCATGAAACGCGTCCTCGTCGCCAACCGCGGGGAGATCGCGCTGCGCATCATCCGCGGCTGCCACGACGAGGGGATCGAGGCGGTCGCGGTGTATTCTGACGTGGACCGGCTTTCTACGCACGTGCGCGCGGCGGACGCGTCAGCCGCCATCGGTGGTGCCGCGCCCGCCGAGTCCTACCTCGACATCCAGAAGCTCCTCGACGCCGCGAAACAAACCGGCGCGGACTCGGTGCATCCAGGCTACGGCTTCCTTTCCGAGCGGGCGGACTTCGCGAAGGCGGTGACGGCCGCCGGACTCACGTTCATCGGGCCGCCCGCCTCGGCCATCGCCGCGATGGGCGACAAGACGGTCGCGCGCAAGCGCATGCGCGAGGTCGGCGTACCGGTGGTGCCCGGCACGGTGGAGGCGATCCGCACCGTGGAGCAAGCCACGAAGTCCGCCGCCACCATAGGCTACCCGATCCTCCTCAAGGCCGCGGCGGGCGGGGGCGGCCGCGGGATGCGCGTGGTGCGGGACTCGAGGGAGATGGAGGGTGCGTTCGAGGCCGCGCGGAACGAGGCCACCAAGGCGTTCGGCGACGGGCGCATCTACCTCGAGCGGCTCCTGGAGCGGCCGCGCCACGTGGAGGTCCAGGTCCTCGCCGACCAGCACGGCCGCACCATCAACCTCGGTGAGCGCGAGTGCAGCATCCAGCGGCGCCACCAGAAGCTGATCGAAGAGGCGCCGTCGCCCGCCGTCACCGCGGCGATCCGACGCCAGATGGGTGAGGCGGCGGTGCGCGCCGCGCTGGCGGTGGGATACGTCAGCGCCGGCACGGTGGAGTTCCTGCTGATGCCTAACGGCGACTTCTTCTTCCTGGAGATGAACACCCGTCTCCAGGTGGAGCATCCGGTCACCGAGCTGATCTTCGGCGTCTACCTGGTGCGCCTGCAGCTGAAGATCGCGCAGGGGCATCATATCAGCCTGCCGGAGCGCGCGCTCGCGCCCCGTGGCTGGGCGATGGAGTGCCGCATCACCTGCGAAGACCCGTTCGCCGACTTCATGCCGGCGGGCGGGACGGTGGGTCATATGCGCGTGCCGGCGGGACCCGGCGTGCGTTGGGACGGCTGGATCGAACCGGGCAGCGAAGTGCCGCTGCACTACGACTCGCTCCTCGGCAAGCTGGTGGTCTGGGGCGAGTCGCGGGAGCGCGCGATCAAGCGCATGCGGCGCGCGCTCGACGATCTCGTCATCGTGGGCGTGCCGACGTCCCGCGAGTTTCACCAGAGGGTGATGGTCGAACCGGGGTTCTGCGCCGGCGACATCGACATCGAGTACTGGGAGCGGGTGGGCCGCGGGCTGATGGCGCGTCCGCCGGATCCGGACCTCCTGGAGGCTGCGGCCATCGCGGCGGCGCTGCTCGAGGAAGAACGGCACGGAGGCCGGCGGCCGCCCGATGGCCGGCCGGGGGAGCCGGACGCCGGCGACCCGGCGAGCTCGTGGCTGCGCGAGGCGCGTCGTGAAGGGCTGCGGTGACGGCGGAGCCGGGCGCCGCCGGCACGCTCGGCCCGGCGCAGCCGGCGGCCGCGGCGGCGGAGGAGATCCTCATCGAATCGCTCGCTGCGGGAGGGGACGGCGTGGGCCATCTCGCCGACGGGATCACGGCGTTCGTGCCCCGCGCCGCGCCCGGAGACCGATTGCTCCTTCACGAGGTGCGACGCCGGAAACGCCATGCCCGCGCCGAGATCGCGGCGATCCTCTCCGCCGGTCCCGATCGGGTCGAACCGCCCTGCGCGCACTTCACCCGCGACCACTGCGGCGGGTGCCAGTGGCAGCACCTGTCGGCCGAGGCGCAGGCGGCGGCGAAGCGCCGCATCGTCGGCGACGCGCTCCGGCGCATCGGCGGGCTGGACGTCCCGGATCCGGAGCTGGTGCCGAGCCCGCGTTCGCTTCGCTATCGGACGACGGTGACCCTAACGGTGCGTCCCACCGGCGGCGCGCCGACCGTCGGCTTCCACGACGCCACCGACAGCGGCCGAGTCTTCCCGCTCGAGCACTGCGCTATCGCCCGTGACGAGCTCAACGCGCTGTGGCGGGCGGTCGAGCCGTATCGCGCGTCGCTGCCGGCCGGGAACGACGTCAGGCTCAAGCTCCGCGTCGCGCCCGACGGAGGCCTGCACGTGGTCGTGGCCGGCGGCGACGACGCCTGGACCACCTCCGAGCCGATGGCGCGCGCCGCGGCCGCGGCGGGCCTTGCGGCGACCATCTGGTGGCAGCCGGCGGGCGGAGCGGTGAGGCGGATGTCGGGACCCGACGCGGATGCCGGCGCTGTCTCGTTCGAGCAGGTCAACGCGGAGGTGGCGGCGCTCTTGCGCGAGGCCGTCGTGAGGGCCGCCGCGCCTCCGGCCGGCACGCCGGACCGTTGGCGCGTGCTGGACCTCTACGCCGGCGCCGGCGACACGGCGCTGCCGCTCGCCGAGGGCGGCTGCGAGGTCGTCATGGTGGAGCTGGACCGCCGGGCGGTCGAGAGGGCGCGCGATCGGGCCCGGGCGAAAGGGCTGACGGTCCGCTGTCTAGCCGCGAGGGTGGAGGAGCGCCTGGAGAAGCTGCTGCCGGCGGACGCCGTCATCGTGAACCCGCCGCGCGCTGGACTCTCGGAGCCGGTCACCCGGCTGCTGGCGTCGGCTCCGCCGCGACGCCTGGTCTACGTCTCCTGCGATCCCGCGACGCTCGCCCGGGACCTCGAGCGCCTCGGCGCGACCCGCGACCGGATCGCATCGGTGCAGGCGTTCGACATGTTCCCCGAGACCAGCCACATCGAGACGGCGGTGGTTCTCGACCGCTAGGAGCGGGAATCCGCGAGGTGCAAAGTTGTCCGACTCTCCGCCGGCGTGATGGTCACCCATTGGGACATCGTGAGGCCGTAGCGCGCCCCCGGAAGCGGCAAGCGCCTTGCACTGTGAACGGCCGGTACGGCATGCGGCGCCTGCGCCGGCTGCTTCGAAGGCCGGCGGGAGGATCCTGACCTTGGACATCGGCATTCCGAAGGAATCGCTCGCGCGGGAGCACCGGGTGGCGCTCGCCCCGTCGGGGGTCAAGACCCTGGTCGAGCGCGGGCACCGGGTGTACGTGGAGACGGGCGCGGGCGGCGAAGCGGGCCACGGGGACGGCGACTACCAGTCGGCGGGCGCGACGGTGGTGTACGCCCGCGACGAGGTATTCCACCGCTCCGGGCTGCTGTTAGGCGTCCAGGCACCCGCTCCCGCCGACTACCTGCTGCTCCAGCCGGGGCAGACGGTGCTGGCGTTCTGGATGCTGCCGGCCCTGCACGCCGAAAGCCTCCGCGTCCTGATGGACCGTCAGATCACGGCGATCGGGCTGGAGGCGATCGAGGACGATGACGGCCGGGCGCCGGCGCTGACCAGCATGTCGGAGATAGCGGGAGCGCTGGCGGTGATCGTCGGGGCGGGACTGCTCCTCAACGAGTTCGGAGGGAAGGGGATCCTGCTGACCGGCGCGCCCGGTGTGCCTCCCGCCCAGCTGGTGATACTCGGCGCGGGGGTGCTGGGCCAGGCTGCAGCGCGCGCGGCCGCCGGCCTGGGCGCCGAGGTCCTGCTGCTGGACGTCAGCACCGAGAAGCTCCGGGAGGCGGTGGACCGGCTTCCGGGACGGATGCCGACGATGGTGGCGTCGCCTCACAACATCGAACGGGCGCTCTCGTTCGCCGATCTCGTCATCGCGGCGCCCGCAGTGCACGGCGACCGCGCCCCGGTCGTGATCACCCGCGCCATGCTGAAGAGGATGAAGCCTCGCAGCGTCATCATGGACTTCGCGATCGACATGGGCGGGTGCCTCGAGACCTCTCGGCCCACCTACTTCCCGAACCCGACCTACGAGGTGGACGGGATCCTCCACTTCTGCGTCCCGAATCTCCCCGCCATCGTCGCCAGGTCGGCCACGCTGGCGCTGACGAACACGGTCGGGCCGTGGGTCATGGAGCTGGCCGAGAAGGGCGCCGACGCCGCGCTGGCCGGGGACCGGGCGTTGCGGCGCGGAGCGTACCTGCACGGCGGGCGGTGCGTGAAGGAGTCGCTCTCCCAGCTGTTCGGGCTGCCGTTCCAGCCCTTTTCCGTCCCGGAGCGTTAGGCACGATGCGGTGGAACGAGATGTACCGCGCGCGCATCACTTCGGCCGAAGAGGCGCTGCGCTGCATCTGGCCGGGCGCCCACGTCTGGATCCACGGCGGTTGCGCCAACCCGGAGGAATTGACGCGCGCCATGGTCGGCCGCGCCCCGGAGCTCAGGGACGTCGAGGTATCGCACCTGCTCACCTTTGGGAGCGCGGACCACGTGGACCCCAGGTACGCCGGCTCCTTCCGCCATCGCGCCATGTTCACCGGGCCGAACGCGCGTGAGGCGGTGAACGCCGGGCGCGCCGACTACGTGCCGGTGTTCCTTTCCGAGATCCCCAGGCTCATCAGGGCGGGCATCCTGCGCGTGGACGTGGCGCTGGTGCACTTGTCGCGGCCCGACGAGCACGGCTTCTGCTCATACGGGGTCAGTGTCGAATGCACCAAGGCGGCGGCAGAGCATGCCGGCCAGGTGGTGGCGCTGGTGAACAAGCAGATGCCCCGCTCGCTGGGCGACGCGTTCATCCACGTGTCCAAGCTCACCCACGTCGTCGAGATAGACCGCCCGGTGGTCGAGCTGCCGCAGGCGGGCCGGGTCGGCCCGGTGGCACGGGCCATCGGCGAGCACGTCGCGGGGATGATCGAGGACGGCGACACCCTGCAGATGGGGATCGGCGAGATCCCGGACGCGGTGCTCCTGTTCCTCAAGGAGAAGCGCCACCTCGGCATCCACACCGAGATGTTCTCCGACGGGGTCGTGGAACTCTTCGAGAGCGGAGTCATAACCGGCGAACGGAAGACGCTCCATCCCGGCAAGATCGTCTCGTCGTTCGTGCTGGGCTCGCGGAAGACATTCGCCTTCCTCGACAACAATCCCTTCGTCGAGTTCCACCCGTCGGACTACGTCAACGACCCGTTCATCATCGCGCGGCACGACAACATGGTCGCGATCAACTCGGCTCTGTCCGTGGACCTGACGGGACAGGTCAACAGCGACTCCATCGGTACCAGCATCTACTCGGGGTTCGGGGGGCAGGTGGACTTCATCCGGGGCGCGGCGCGCTCCAACGGCGGGAGGCCGATCATCGCCCTGCCGTCCACGGCGAAGAACGACACGCTCTCCCGGATCGTGGACACGCTCGCGGAGGGCGCGGGTGTGGTCACGACGCGCGCCGACGTGCACTACGTGGTCACCGAGTACGGCGTGGCGTCGCTGTTCGGGCTGAGCCTGCGGGAGCGCGCGCGGGCGCTGATCGCGATCGCCCATCCCGGATTCCGCGACCAGCTCCTCGCCGCGGCCCGGAAGCGGAACCTGCTCTAGCCTGCCGCGGGCTTACCGGGCCGCGAAGGTCCCTTCCGCCGCGGTCTCGCGCACCGCTCGCTGGCCCCGCGCGAACGCCTCCTCGTTGAGCGGGATGAGCGCGCACTTCTCGCGCAGCTCCTGGCGCATCGCGGTGAGGAAGCTCCCGGCGGGGAAGATGCCGGTGGCCTCCTGCAGCGCGCCCAGCGCGACCACGTTCTTGACGACCGCCTTGCCGAGGTCGCGCGCGATCTGCGTGAACGGCACGCCGTGGGCGTGCACGCCCTCGGCCAGCGGCGGCACCTCCGCGATCACCGAGCGGTCGTAAACGATGGTCCCCCCGGGCCGGACCAGGGGCCCGAACTTGGCCAGGCTCGGCGCGTTGAACGCGATGAGGATGTGCGGGTCCGGCGCGGCCGGCGAGAGCACCTCGCCGTCGGCGACGTGCACGTCGGCGTACGACGTGCCGCCGCGGGACTCGGGCCCGTAGCTCGGGATGTGCGTCGAGTCGAAGCCCTCGTTGATCGCCGCCCGCGTGATCAGCAGCGCCGCCGTCTGCGCGCCGTCGCCGCCCGCGCCGGCCAACTTCAACGCGATGTCGTGGCGCGCGAGGTGTGCCGGGAAGCCGGCGGCGTGCCGCGGCGCCGGCTCCGCGGACGACGCGACCGCCGCGACGAGCTGCTCCGGCACGAAGCTCGGCCGGGCCGGCGGCGGTACCGTGGCGGCGTCGGTGAGGTCCTTCTTCACACCGAGCGGGAACACGGGGACCATCTGGTCCCGCACCCACGCCTCCGTCTGCTCCGGGTCCAAACCGAGGTGCGTCGGGCACTCCGCGAGCACCTCGACGAACGCGAAGCCCTTGTTCCGCACCTGCAGGTCCACCGCCTTGCGGATGGCCTTCTTGGCCCGCACGCGCTGCTTGTTGTCGTACAGCGCGACGCGCTCGACGTAGACCGGGCCGTCGAGCCCGGCGATCAGCTCGGCCATGCGCATCGGCAGGCCCATCGCCCTGACGCGGCCGTCGGGCGACGTGGTCGTCCGTTGGCCCATCAGCGAGGTCGGCGCCATCTGGCCGCCGGTCATCCCGTAGATCGCGTTGTTGATGAAGATCACCGTGATCGGGATCCCCAGCTGCGCCGTGCTCACGATCTCGGCGAGCCCGATGGAGGCGAGATCGCCGTCGCCCTGGTAGCTGATCACGATCGAGTCGGGGTTGGCGAGCTTGTGGCCGACCGCGACGGCCGGCGCGCGACCGTGCGCCGCCTGCGTGTTGCCCACATCGAAGTAGTAATACAGGAAGACCGCGCACCCCACCGGCGAGACCGCGACGGTGCGGTCCTGGATGCCGAGATCCTCGATCGCGTCCGCCAGGTACTTGTGCGCCAGTCCGTGGCCGCAGCCGGGGCAGTAGTGGGTCGCGTGGGCCTTCAGCCCTTCGGCGTGCTCGTGCCGCTCGAAGCGGCGGTAGAAGACCGTGCTCATGCGAGGACCTCCTCCGCCAGGACGCGTTCCACGATCTCCTGCTGTTGCGGGAGCATGCCGCCCTGACGCCGGATATGCTCGATGGGCATCGGCCCGAGCACCCGCGCGTGGGAGAGCGCGAGGCGGAGCTCGTCCTCCAGCTGGCCGCTGCTCGCTTCGACGACCACGATCCGGTGCGCATGGTCGAGGAGCGGCAGCAGCTGGTCGATCGGGAAGGGCCACAGCGTGATCGGCCGGAAGAGTCCCGCCTTGACGCCGCGCTCTCGCAGCTCCCGCACCGCGCCCTTCGCCATCTGCGAGGGCGTGGTGCAGGCCACGAGCAGCGTCTCGGCGTCTTCGCACTGGTACCGGTCGGCGCGCTGCTCGGCCGCGCTCATCCGCGCGTACTTCCGGTCGAGGTGCTGGTTGCGCGCCTCGAGGTCGGGCTCCGAGAGGTAGATGGAGTTGATCAGGTTGCCGCGGTGCGCGAGGTCGCCCCAGACGGCCCATGCGGGGAGGCCCGGCTTCACCATGGTGCGCGGCAGGCGCACCTTCCCGGTGATCTGGCCGAGGTAGCCGTCGCCGAGGACCACGACGGGGTTCCGGTAGACGAACGAGAGCTCGAAGGCCAGCATCGTGAGGTCGAGCATCTCCTGCGGGGTGGCCGGCGCGAGGACGATGGCGTGCGTGTTGCCGTGGCCGAGGCCCCGGCACGCCAGTTTGATGTCGGACTGCTCGGGTGCGATGTTGCCGAGCCCCGGCCCGCCGCGCATCACGTTCACGAACACGCCCGGGACCTCGGAGCCGATCATGTACGAGATCCCCTCGAGCATCAGGCTGAAGCCCGGCGAGCTGGTGAACGTCATGGCGCGGAGGCCCGCGCCGCCGCAACCGTACATCATGTTCACCGTCGCCACTTCGCTGACGGCCTGGAGGAACACGCCGTCGAGCTGGGGCAGCACTTTCGCCATCAGCTCCGCGCCTTCGGTGGACGGCGTGATCGGGTAGCCGAATACGTGCCGGCACCCCGCGATGAGCGCCCCGATGGCGGAGGCGTAGTTGCCCTTGATCAGCTGCGGCTCGGTCTCGCCGAGCGGCACGACCTCGTCCGGGATCGGCTCGGGCACCGGTGCGCCCGCGCCGCGCTCCCCGAACAGCTTGGCCGGATCCCGGAGCTCGAAGTCGGTCCGCTCGCCCACCTGGGGCTGAAGCCCGAACGGCTCGGGGCAGGCGTCGAAGCAAAGGCCGCAGCCGTTGCAGCGGGTGAGGTCGAGGAGGACGGGCACCAGGCCGGTGGCGGGGTTGATCTCCGTCCCGGCCGTGAGGCAGTCCTTGGGACAGGCGCTGATGCAGCGTCCGCAGCCCTTGCAGTACTCCGGCAGGAGGAACGGCTGCGGCTTGGCGGCCTTCCGGGTCGCGGCGGTCGCGGTCATGGCCGGCGCCCCTGGCGCAGGATCGTCTCGCGGATGATCGCGAGATCATCCGGCGAGAAATCGCGGATCGCCCGCGCGCAGGTCTCGCAGTCGCGTCCCAGCTCCGTGCACGGCACGCCGTCGGCCTGTGCTTCGGCGCACAGCGCGACGCCGCGCATCGACCAGACCGATATCGGCTTTGGCTCCTCGACCGTCATGGGATCCCCCGACTCGCGGGCGCGCGGCCCGCGGCGCGGCCGGGCGGTCGCGCGCGGGAGGCTCACCCATCCCTAGCGGTCGCAACCAGCGTGCCGTTTGGGGCCGGGCGGCCTTCAGGCGCCATGCGCGCGTCGGCGGGTCGCGGCGGGCGGCCCTAAGCTGCGCTGGCGAAAGGCCTTCGGTATTCCGGCGTGAAGCAGTCGGGAATCATCGCCGTCCGGTGACGCTGGCGGGCCGCGGCCGATGAGGGACTCAGCGTGTCCCGCCGTTAGGGTGGGAATGAGTCGGTATTGCCTCCGAATAGGCGCGGCTCGACGGTTGCGGTAGCTTAGGGGCATGGGAACCAAACCGGGCGCCCGACGGTGACGGTCTACCGGGTGGACATCGCGGGCCGCCAGTTCACGATCGAGGTGGATGGCGACGGCGTGCGGGTGGACGGCCGGCGCGCCGAGGCGCGTCTGGACGATCCCGGAGCCTCCCCGGTCCGGCACCTAGTGCGCGACGGGCGATCCCGCGCGTTCGTGCCCATCCAGGGTGACGAGACGGGGCATTGGCGCGTGCTCATCGGCGCCGACCGCTTCGACATCGAAGCGCTGGACGCGCGCGCGCTCCGGGCACTGACGGGCCGCGGCGCGGCGTCCGCCGTGGCGGGTGCCGTCAAGGCCCCGATGCCGGGACTGGTGGTGCGGGTGCTGGTCCGCGAGGGCGACCGCGTGGAGGCGGGCGCCGGGCTGGTGGTCATCGAGGCGATGAAGATGGAGAACGAGCTCAAGGCAGCGGCTCCGGGGGTGGTGCGCCGCGTCCTCGTCGAGCCGGGAACCGGGGTGGAGAAAGGCGCGGTCCTCGTGGAGCTCGAGCCCTCCGGTTGACCTTGCCTGGACTGCTACGTAGTTTTATAGGCTATCGTCACTTACGCCTTTTTTGGAGCGGAAGCGCACCGGCAGATGGAAACGTTCTCAGTTACGCCGAAGGACATCGAGCACCATTGGTTCGTGGTGGACGCCACCAACGTCCCCCTCGGCCGACTCGCGTCAAGGGTGGCACAGGTCATCCGCGGCAAGCACAAGCCTACCTTCAGCCCGCACCTCGACACCGGCGACAGCGTCATCGTGGTGAACGCGGCCAAGGTCCGGCTCACCGGCCGCAAGGCCGATCAGAAGGGCTACTTCAGCCATTCAGGCTACATGGGCCACGACAAGATCACGCCCATCCGGAACGTGAGGCCCGAGCGCGTCGTCCAGAGGGCGGTTTTCGGCATGCTGCCCAAGTCCTCGCTCTCCCGGCAGGTTCTGCGTCTCAAGCTGCGGGTTTACGCCGGTGCCGATCACCCGCACGTCGCCCAGCGGCCAGCGCCGCTCGCGGTGTTCGCCCCGAAGTCCAAGAGGAAGGCATGATCCCAGACGTTCCGATGCGGTTCCACGCCGTCGGCCGGCGCAAGACCAGCGTGGCCCGCGTGTACCTGAAGCCCGGCTCCGGCAAGTGGGAGGTCAACGGCCGTACGCTCGGTGACTTCTTCCCCCGTCCTTCGCTGGTCCAGCTGATCCAGCAGCCGTTCACCGCGACCGACACGCTCGGCGCCTTCGACGTGAAGGCGACCTGCAGCGGCGGCGGCGTGACGGGGCAGGCGGGCGCGCTGCGCCTCGGCATCGCGCGTGCCCTGCTGCTGGTGGACGAGCAGCACCGCAAGAAGCTCAGGACCGGTGGCTTGCTCACGCGGGACGCCCGCGCGGTCGAGCGCAAGAAGCCCGGCCAGCCAGGCGCCCGCAAGCGGTTCCAGTTCAGCAAGCGGTAGAACCAGGACAATCACTCACACCGCTGGATCCCGTTCGGGGTGTCCGCTGGAGCGGATGCGGGCGGGAGATGAAAGCGGTGGACGCACAACCCCAGGGAGACGAAGACGCAGATGGCATTTCCCCAGATTCAGGAGTTGCTGGAAGCGGGGGTCCACTTCGGGCATCAGACCCGCCGGTGGAACCCGAAGATGCGCCGGTTCATCTTCGCGGAACGCAACGGCATCTACATCATCGACCTGGAGAAGACGCTGAAGCAGCTCCGGCTCGCGCAGGACGTGATGCGCGAGACCGTGTTGAAAGGCGACGGCGTCCTCTTCGTCTGCACCAAGAAGCAGCTCAAAGCCATCCTCAAGTCCGAGGCGGAGCGTTGCAGCGCGTTCTACGTCACCGAGCGGTGGCTGGGCGGCACGCTCACCAACTTCCAGACGATCAAGAAGCAGATCCGGCGGCTGAAGGAGCTCGAGCAGGGGCAGGAGGAGGGCACCTTCGAGTTCCTCACCAAGAAGGAGCGGCTACTCCTCGAGCGCGAGCGGGTGAAGCTGGAGCGGAACCTCTCAGGCTTGAAGAACATGAACCGACTTCCCGGCGCTCTTTTCGTGGTTGACGCGAAGAAGGAACGGATCGCGGTGGCCGAGGCCAACAAGCTCGGCATCCCGATCGTCGCGATCGTGGACACGAACGCGGACCCCGACGTCATCAGCGTTCCTATCGCCGGCAACGACGATGCCATCCGCTCGGTCTCCCTGATCACCGGGGCGCTGGCGGACGCGATCATCGAGGCGCGGGCGGCGCGGCCGCAGCGCGAAGAGGCGGAGGAGACGGACTACTCCACGTACTCGACCGACGGCAGCCCCGTGGAAGGCGCCGACAGCGACGCCGAGAAGCGGCGCCGCCGCACCCGGCGCAAGCGCCGGGCGAAGCCGGAAGCGATCGTCGCGCGGCTCAAGACCGAAGAGGCCGCGCCGGCGGCCGAGTCCGCGGCGGCGGTGGGCGAAGTCGCGCCTTAGGCGGTCCGTTCGGGACCGCGCGCACGCCGCCGCCTGTGCCCGGTAGGGCCGGCGGCGGTTTTGTGAGGCGGGAGCCGTACTCGGGGTGCACCCGAAGGGACGGCTCCCGGCTCCCGGCAGTCCACATCAACCACGACGCACGAGACGATGTCCAACACTATGGCGATCACCGCGAAAGAGGTGGCCGAGCTCCGCAGGCAGACCGGGGCCGGCATGATGGAATGCAAGAGGGCGCTGGAGGAGACCGGCGGCGACCTGGCCAAGGCCGTCGAGTGGCTGCGCGTCCGCGGCGTGGCGAAGGCCGACCAGCGCGCCGACCGCGAGGTGAAGCAAGGTCTCGTCGAGTGCTACCTCCACCACAACGGCAAGGTGGGCGTGCTCATCGAAGTGAACTGCGAGACGGATTTCGTGGCCCGCACCGATGACTTCCGCGTCCTGTGCCGGGACCTGGCGATGCACGTCGCCTCCACCGCGCCCATAGCGGTCGCGGCCGCCGACGTGCCCGCCGAGATCGTCGAGCGCGAGCGCCGCATCTACACCGAGCAGGTGGCGCGGGAGGGCAAGCCCGAGGCCATCCGCTCCAAGATCGTCGAGGGCAAGCTCAAGAAGTTCTTTCAGGAGTCGGTGCTCCTGGAGCAGCCGTTCGTGAAGGACGACAAGCAGACGGTGGGCGAGCTGGTGAAGGCCGTCTCGAGCAAGACCGGCGAGAACGTCGTGGTCCGCAGGTTCGTGCGCTTCCAGATCGGCGAGGCGGTGTGACGCTCACCTACCGGCGCGCGCTGCTCAAGCTCTCAGGCGAGGCGCTGGCCGGCGACACCGGGGTCAACCTCGACTTCGGGGTCGTCGAGCGGCTGGCCGACGAGATCAAGGCGGTGCGCGAGCTCGGCGCCGACCTCGGCATCGTGATCGGCGGGGGCAACATCATCCGCGGGAGCACCGCGAGCCGGCAGGGGATGGACCGCGTCTCCGCCGACTACATGGGGATGCTGGCCACGATCATCAACGCGCTGGCCCTCCAGGACATCCTGGAGCGCAAGGGCGTGGACACGCGGGTGATGACGGCGATCCGCATGGAGGCCCTCGCCGAGCCGTACATCCGGCGGCGGGCGCTCCGGCACATCGAGAAGGGGCTCGTCGTGATCTTCGCTGGCGGCACCGGCAACCCTTACTTCTCGACCGACACCGCGGCGGTGCTGCGGGCGCTGGAGATCGAGGCCACCCTCCTCCTCAAGGCGACCAACGTGGACGGCGTATACTCGGCGGACCCGAAGCAGGACCAGAACGCCGAATTCATTCCCGAGATATCGTTCCACGACGCGATGGTGCGCGGTCTCGGCGTGATGGACGCGAACGCCTTCGGCCTCTGCAAGGACAACAACCTCCCCATCCAGGTGTTCAACATCAGCCAGCCCGGCGCGATCGCGCGGATCCTGCGCGGCGACCGCATCGGCACGGCCGTGCGATGACGGCTGGCACTCTCGGCGACATCGTGAAGCAGGCGAAGACCGCGATGGACAAGGCGATGGAGAACACGCGGCGTGAGTTCTCCACCATCCGCACCGGCAAGGCGACGACCACCCTGCTCGACCTGGTGCGGGTCCCGGCTTACGGGAACGAGACGCCGCTCAACCAGGTGGGGTCGGTGGGGGCTCCGGAGGCGAGGCTCCTTACGGTGACCCCGTGGGACAAGTCGCTGATCCCGGCGATCGAGAAGGCCATCCGCGAGGCGGACCTCGGACTCAACCCCAGCTCGCAGGGCGGGATCATCCGGATCCCGATTCCGGCGCTCACCGAGGAGCGGCGCAAGGAGCTGGTGAAGGTGGTGCACAAGCTGGCGGAGGAGGGGCGGGTCGCGGTGCGGCACGCGCGGCAACAGGCCAAGGAGGCGCTCAAGAAGATCGAGCGCGTCTCCGAGGATGACAAGCGGCACGCCGACAAGGACCTTCAGAAGGTGACCGACGACCACATCAAGACGGTCGACGAGATGGTGAAGCACAAGGAAGTGGAGATCATGGAGGTGTGAGTACGCCCGCCGACCTGCTCGCGCGCCTGAAGGAGGGCGGGAGGGTCCCGCGGCACGTGGCCGTCATCATGGACGGCAACGGCCGCTGGGCGAAGGAACGGCGTCTGCCCCGCACCCTCGGTCACCGCGAAGGGATGAAGGCGGTGCGCGAGGCGGTCGAGGGCGCGATCGAGGCCGGGGTCGAGGTGCTCACGCTGTTCGCATTTTCCGAGGAGAACTGGAACCGTCCGCCGATGGAGATCGGCGCGCTGATGGGGCTCCTGGAGGAGTACATCTCCCGCGAGACGGCGGAGCTGCGCGCCAACGGCGTCGAGGTTCATATCATCGGCGACCTGGCGCGGCTCACCACGGCCGGCCGCGACGCCGTGGACCGGCTCATCGACGGCACGCGTGGCGGCACCAAGCTCCTGCTGAACCTCGCCATCTCCTACTCGAGCCGGGCCGAGATCGCGCGGGCCGCGCGCCGCCTCGCCGAGGATGTGCTCCAGGGCCGCCTGGCACTCGAGGACGTGGACGAGGAAGCGCTGGGCCTGCGTCTCTACACCGCGGGGCTGCCCGATCCCGACCTCCTGATCCGCACTTCCGGCGAGCAGCGTATCTCGAACTTCCTGCTCTGGCAGCTCGCGTACACCGAGCTGTACATCACGCCCGTCCTCTGGCCGGACTTTACCCGCCGGCACCTCATCGAAGCGGTCATCGACTTCCAGGGTCGCGAGCGCCGATTCGGTCGCGTCACGGCGTAACCATGGCCGCCGGCAACCTCACCAGACGCCTTGCGTTCTCCGTCGTGGCCATACCCGCCGCGGTCGGGATCGCGTATCTAGGGGGCTGGTACCTCGCCGGTCTGATCGCGCTGGTCGCGGTGCTGGGCGTGCGCGAGCTCTACGACTTCGCCGCGGCGCAGGGGATCGACCCGCTCCGCCGCATGGGCATGTTCGGCGCCGCCGCGATCCCGCTCGGCACGGTCGTGTGGGTGCGGGCGCCCTATGCCTACGGGTGGCCGCAGTCCTTGCTGTACTCGGGCGCGCTGTGGCTTATCACCCTCGTGGGGATAGCGGCCTGGCGCCGAGGCCCCGCCGGGCGGCCGCTGGCGGCGGTGGCGGTGACGGTGTTCGGGGCGGTCTACGCCGGCGGGCTGCCGTCGTTCGCCATCGCGCTCCGGCACTGGCTCGGCTACGGTCCCGGCGACGAGCCGTGGGCGGGTACGGCGCTCCTATTCTTCCCGCTGGTGCTCACCTGGGTGGGGGACACGGCGGCGTACGCGGGCGGCACGGCGTTCGGCGGGCCGAAGCTGGCGCCGGTCCTGTCCCCCAACAAGACGTGGTCGGGAGCGGCGTGCGGCCTGGCAGGCACGCTCCTCGCCGCCGCCGGGTACTCCACCTGGGTGCTGCGGCCGGTCGGCCAGGGACTGCCGTTGCTCAGCGTTCTCGTGGCCGGGTTCTTCATCAGCGCCGCCGGCCAGGCGGGTGACCTCGCCGAGTCGGTCTTCAAGCGCGAGATCGGCGTCAAGGATAGCTCCGCGCTCATCCCCGGCCACGGCGGAGTGCTCGACCGGTTCGATGCGCTGTACTTCGTGCTCCCGGTGACCGCCGCGCTGTATTCGATCTTCTTCGGGTTGGCGGCATGACTACCGGCGTCGCGGTCCTGGGCTCCACCGGCTCCATCGGCACCAGCGCCCTCAAGGTGCTGGGGCGCCATCGCGACCGGTTCCGGGTCACCGCGTTGACGGCGTTCGGACAGAAGGAGCAGCTGGAGGCGCAGCAGGCCGCGTTCCGTCCCGCGTTCGTCGGGCTGGTCAGCGGGGACCCGAGCAACGGATGGTCCGCGGGACGCGAGTGTCTCATCGAGGCCGCGACCCGCCCCGACGTGGACATCGTGCTCAACGGCATCGTCGGCGCGGCGGGGCTCGAGGCCACGCTCGCGGCGCTGCGCGCCGGCAAGCGCGTGGCGCTCGCCAACAAGGAAACGCTGGTGATGGCCGGCGAGCTGGTACGCTGCGCCGCGCGGGAAGGCGGCGGAGAGATCGTGCCCGTGGACTCCGAGCACTCGGCCATCCTCCAATGTGTCACGGGCCAGTCGAGCGCGCTCCATCGAATCATCCTCACCGCTTCCGGCGGGCCGTTCCACGCCTGGGACGCCGAACGGGTGCGGCGGGCGACGGTGGCCGAGGCGCTCAACCACCCGACCTGGCGCATGGGCAGGAAGATCACGGTGGACAGCGCCACCCTCGCCAACAAGGCGCTGGAGGTCATCGAGGCGCACTTCCTCTTCGACCTGCCGTTCGAGCGGATCGAGGTGGTCGTGCACCCGCAGTCGATCATCCACTCGTTCGCGGAGTTCGTGGACGGTTCCGTGCTGGCGCAGCTTGGTTTCCCGAACATGGAGCTGCCGATCCTGTACGCCCTCTCGCACCCCGAGCGCCTCGCCGACGACGGCGTGGAGCGCTTCGACCCCGTGGCGGCCGGCGCGCTCACCTTCGAGCCGCTGCGAACCGAGGTCTTCCCGGCCTTCGCGCTGGGGGTGAGGGCGGGGAAGTCCGGCGGGACGGCGCCCGCGGCCTTCAACGCGGCGAACGAAGTGGCCGTGGCGGCGTTCCTCGACGGGCTGATCCCCTTCGGACGGATCGCGGAGGTGATCGACGTGGTGCTCGACGCCCAGCAGGTGGCGGAGGCGTCGAGCCTGGAGGCGGTGCACGCCGCCGACGCGTGGGCGCGTCGCTACGCCGGGGAGGTCATCCGGTGCTGACGAGCCTCTATACCGTGCTGGTGATGATCGGTGCCGCCATAGTGGTGCTTGGCACGCTCATCTTCATCCACGAGCTGGGTCACTTCCTGGCAGCCAAGGCGGTGGGCATCGCCGTGCACCGGTTCTCGCTGGGGCTCGGGCCACCGACCAGGCTCGGTTTCCGCGTCGGCGAGACGCACTACTGCATCTCGTGGGTCCCGTTCGGCGGATACGTGAAGATGGCGGGCCTCGAGGACGAAGGTCCCGCCGGCGAGCTGGAGGGTGGCAAGGGCGCGACGCCCGTCGCGCCGGAGCGCACGTTCGAGGCCAAGCCGCTCTGGGCCCGGGTGCTGGTGATCAGCGCCGGCGTGATCATGAACGCGGTGTTCGCCGTGGTCGTTTACGCCGTCCTGGCCGGCCGGTACGGCGTCTCCGTCGACCCGTCGGTCACGGTGGGCGCGGTCGAGACCGGGTCGCTCCCCATGGGCGCGGCGGGACTGGCGACCCTGCGTCCCGGCGATCGTATCGTGCGCGTCGGCGGCGACACCGTGGCCGGGTGGGACGACATCCAGACCGCGTTGCTCACCAGTGCCGACCAACCGTTGAGCATCGAAGTGGCAGGCCGCGTCGACCCCATACTCGTGGACGTGCCGCTCGGAGAACAGCAGTCGCGCGTGGCCATGGTGCGCGCGCTCACGCCGTGGCACGAGCCCGTCATCGGAGAGGTCGTAAGCGGATCGGCGGCGATGGGGGCAGGCTTCCAGCGCGGCGACCGGATCGTGCGCGCCGGCGGCGACAGCATCGCGGCGTGGGAGCGGTTCGTGCGCGTCGTGGAGGGCAGCGCGGGCCGGCCGCTGCCGGTGGTCGTCGAGCGGGCGGGCCGCGAGGTGGCGATCACCGTCACTCCGGTCGAGCAGCGGGTGGCAGCCCAGGGAGGGGGGACTCGCGTGGTGGGGAGGATCGGGGTCGGGCCACTGCGCCCTATCCGGCGGTTCGGGCTGGCTGGCGCCATCGGCCAGGGTTTCGCTCAGGCGGCGGGCGCGGCGGGACTGGTACTGTTCTTCCTCAAGGGGCTGGTGATGTTGCAGTTCTCGGCGCGCGACATCGGCGGGCCGATACTGGTGGCGCAGATCTCGGGAGAAGCCGCGCGGCTGGGGCTGGAGCCGTTCCTCAACTTCATGGCGCTGTTCTCCGTGAACCTCGCGGTCCTCAATCTCCTGCCGATCCCCGTCCTGGACGGCGGGCATCTCTTCTTTCTCCTGATCGAGGCGGTGCGGGGCAGGCCGCTCTCACCGGAGCAGCGCTACCGGTTCACCCAGATCGGCTTCTTCGTGTTGATGGGGATCATGTTGTTGGCGGTGGCGAACGACGTGGCAAGGCTGGTCGCGCGGTGAGGCGGCGGCCGCCTCAGTCCTTCGAACTCCTCCCCAACAGCTTCTTCACCGCCCCGATCGCCAGCTCCGTGCCGCTCTTCCGGCCGCGCGCCGCGAGGACAGCGTCCAGTTCGTCCGCCAGGGCGGCGGCGCTCGGGAAACGATGCTCCCGGTCCTTCTCGAGGCAGGTGAGGATGATCTTCTCGAAGCCGCGCGAGAGCTCGGCGCGGCGCTTGCGGGGCGGTTCCGGGGGCTCCTCGACGTGGAGGCGGGCCAGCTCGTACCAGTCGCTCGACCGGAACGGCAGCTCGCCGGTGGCGGCCCGGTACATGGTGACCCCCAGCGCATAGATGTCGACGCGCCCGTCGAGCGTCTGGCCGCGCGCCTGTTCCGGCGCGATGTAGTGCGGCGTGCCCATGACGAGTTGCTTGCCGGTGGTCGAGACGTATCCCGCGACGGCGCGTGCGATGCCGAAGTCGGTCAGCACGGCCGCGTCGTCATCTCCGAAGAGGATGTTCTGGGGCTTGATATCGCGGTGGATGATCCCGGTCTCGTGGGCGAAGGCGAGGGCCCGAGCGATGTCGCGGGCAGTGCGGACGACGTCCGCCTCGGTGAGCAGCGGCCCGTCGTCCAGCCTCGCGGCGAGCGAGAACTTGAGGCGGGGCATAGCGAAGAAGACGGCGTCGTCGGTCCGGCCGATGTCCAGGATCCGGATGATGTTGGGGTGGCGGAGCTGGCCCGCAACTTCCGCCTCGTTCATGAACCGGGCCGTGAACTGCAGGTCGCCGGCGTACTTGGGTTTCAGGACCTTGAGCGCTACCTGGTCGGGCTGGTCGTCGCGCCTGGCCGCCATGACCCACGCGAACCCGCCACCACCGATGAGGGCGCTGGTCGTGTACGGCCCGATTCGTTGTTCGGGCTGGGTGGACGGATCCTGGGGCAAGAGGGCTCCCTTTACTGAGAAGTCCGGTCGGGTTAAGTTACCATGCTACGGGCAATTACAGAATAGTCCCCGGGCCATGGAACGGGGCGCACCAGAGGGCGGACGATGGGTTACGACAAGGCGGCGGCTGCCGCAAGGTACCAGACGCACGAGCACGATTTCGGGTCTACCAAGGTCCAGGTCTCGCTGCTCAGCGCCCGCATCAACTCACTGACCGAACACTTCCGAACGCACGCCAAGGACCATCACAGTCGGCGGGGCCTGCTCAAGATGGTAGGCCAGCGCAGGCGCCTGTTGGACTACTTGCGGCGCACGGATCTCGCCGGTTACCGCCAGCTCATCGACGAGCTGGGCCTGCGGCACTAGAGGGGTCGGGAGTCGAGGGTCGGGAGACCTTCGACCTTCGACGCCTTGGGCGCCGCCTTTCCAGGACAAGGAACCCACCAACATGATGCACCGTCTAGAGCGGACCTTCGCGGGCCGCCAACTCCGCATCGAATGCGGACGGCTGGCCAAGCAGGCCTCCGGCTCAGCCCTGATCCAGTTCGGCGAGACAGTGGTCCTCGCGGCCGCGTCGGTCGCCGACACGATCAGCAACCTGCCGTTCTTCCCTCTCCTGGTCGAATACCGGGAGAAGTTCTACGCCGCGGGCAAGATCCCCGGCGGCTTCCTGAAGCGCGAGGCGCGACCGCACGACGAGGAGATCCTCGCGGCGCGGATCATCGACCGGTCCATCCGCCCGCTTTTCCCTGAAGGCTTCAAGAACGAAGTGCAGGTCTTCGTCTACGTGCTCTCGGCGGACCAGGAGAACGACGCCGACGTGCTCGGCCTGATGGCGGCATCGTTCGCGCTCGCCTCGTCGAAGATCCCGTTCGGCGGTCCGATCGCGGCGGTGCGGGTGGGCCGCGTAGAGGGGAAGTGGATCCTCGACCCGACCTTCCAGCAGCTCGAGTTCTCCGACATCGACATCGTGGTCAGCGGCACCGCCGACTCGATCATGATGGTGGAGGGCGGGGCTGGTGAGATCAGCGAAGCCGAGATGGTCGAGGCGCTGAAGGTCGCGCAGAAGGGCATCCAGGAGCTGGTGGGCATGCAGGTGGAGCTGCTGAAGAGCCACAGCGCGCCCAAGATGGAATGGAAGAAGTTCGAGGCGCCGGCGGCGCTGGCGAAGCGGGTGAAGGAGATCGCCGACCCGCGGGTGCTCGAGGCGATGAACCTGCCGGAGAAGGCCGAGCGGGCGCAGGCGCTGTCGGCCCTGTCGGCGACGGTGAAGCAGCAACTGGAGGCGGAGTTCCCCGATCAGGGCCGGTTGATCGGCGATCTGCTCGAGGAGGCGCAGTACACCTCGATGCGGCAGCAGGTGCTCGAGCGGGGCGAGCGGGTCGACGGGCGGGACACCGAGACCGTCCGCCCCATCGCGTGCGAAGTCGGTCTGCTCCCGCGCGCCCACGGTTCGGCGCTCTTCACGCGCGGGCAGACGCAGGCGCTGGTCGTGGCTACCCTGGGCAGTGTGGACGACGAGCAGCGCATAGACAACATCGACGAGCCGCGCGAGACCAGGAAGTCGTTCATGATGCACTACAACTTCCCGCCGTTCTCGACCGGAGAAGTGCGCCCGATGCGCGGGACCTCCCGGCGCGAGATCGGACACGGCGCGCTGGCCGAGCGGGCCATCACGCCGCTCCTCCCGCCGTACAGCGAATTCCCGTATACCATCCGCGTGGTCTCCGAGGTCCTGGAGTCCAACGGCTCCTCGTCAATGGCCACCGTTTGCGGCTCATCGCTGGCGCTGATGGATGCCGGCGTCCCCATGAAGGCCCCGTGCGCCGGCGTGGCGATGGGACTCGTCATGGAGGGCGACAAGATCGCGATCCTGACGGACATCCTCGGCACCGAGGACGCCCTGGGGGACATGGACTTCAAGGTTGCGGGCACCGAGGCCGGGATCACGTCCATCCAGATGGACATCAAGATCAAGGGACTCTCGCTCGACATCATGACCAAGGCGCTCGAGCAGGCGCGGAAGGCCCGGCTCCACATCCTCAGGAACATGGCCAAGACGCTCTCGACGCACCGCACCCAGATGTCACCGTGGGCGCCGCGGGTCATCACGATCCAGGTGAAGCCGAAGGACATCGGGAAGATCATCGGCCCCAAGGGCGCCACTATCCGCGACATCGAGGCCCAGTCGGGCGCGTCGGTCAGCATCGACGACGACGGCGTCGTGACCATCAGCGCGGTGGGCGGCGAGGCCGGCTCCAAGGCCCGCGAGATGGTTGAGGCGCTGGTGCAGGAAGCCGAGATCGGCAAGACCTATACCGGCAAGGTGAAGACGACGACTGCCTTCGGAGCGTTCGTCGAGATCCTGCCCGGCGTCGAGGGATTGGTCCACATCTCCGAGCTCCAGCACGGGCGCACGGAGAAGACCGAGGACGTCGTGAAGAAGGGCGATACCATCACGGTCAAGGTGCTCGAGGTGGACGAGCGCGGCAAAATGCGGTTGTCCCGCAAGGCGCTGATCGAGAAGTAGTGCGGACCACTCGGCTCGACGACGGCGTCTTTCGGACCGACGCTCCCAACGGGCTGACGGTCCTGACGGAGAAGATGCCGGCGATGCGGTCCGCCGCCGCCGGCATCTGGGTCCGCACCGCCTCCGCGCATGAGACGCCAGAGAAGATGGGCGTTTCGCACCTGCTGGAGCACATGGTCTTCAAGGGTACCGAGCGGCGCAGCGCGCAGGAGATCGCGCTGGCGCTCGAGTCCCGCGGTGGAGCGCTCGACGCCTACACTGGGCGCGACCACACGACCTACCAGGCCCGCGTCATCGACTCAGACCTCCCTCTCGCTTTCGACGTGCTGACCGACCTGGTGCGGCACCCGGTGCTGCGTGAGGACGACCTCGCCCGCGAGCGTCAGGTCGTGATCGAGGAGATCGCGATGGTCGATGACCAGCCGGACGATCTCGTCTTCGACATCCACTCCGCGACGCTCTGGCCCTCGCACTCGTACGGCTACCGGATCCTCGGTACGCGCGACACGGTGGCCGGGCTCCAGGCCGCGGACCTCAAGGGCCTCCACGGGCGCTACCTGCCGCGCCATCTGCTCCTCGCGGCGGCGGGAAGCGTCGATCACGACGCGACCCTCCGGATGCTCGAAGGGGCCGGCTGGTTCGACCTCGACCCGGGCCCGGAGGCGCGGCACATCCCGGATCCCGGTCCGGGGTGGCGCGGCGAGCGGCGCATCGAGCGCGACAGCTCCCAGGTGCACCTGGTCTTCGGCACCGAGACGTTCCGGTACGGCGACCCACGGCGACAGGCTCTGATCCTCCTCTCGACGATCTTCGGCGGAGGGATGAGCTCCCGGCTGTTCCAGCGGGTGCGCGAGGACCTGGGTCTGGCCTACACCGTGTACGCCTTCCAGTCGTTCTTCCAGGCCTCGGGAGTGGCGGGAGTCTACTGCGGTACCCAACCGCCTACAGCCCAGCGCGCGCTCGACGTGATCCGGGAGGAGTACGGCCGCCTCGCGGGAGGGTCACTCACTCCGGCCGAGCTCGCTTCGGCCAAGCAGCAGGTCAAAGGGCAGCTGGTGCTCGCGCTGGAAGGGCCGCTGCCCAGGATGTATCGTATCGCCAACCAGGCGCTGTTCGACGAGCCCTACCGGCCCATCGACACGGTACTGGCCGAGGTTGACGCAGTCACCGCAGCCGACGTCGCGGCCGTGGCGGCGGAGTTCTTCGCGCCGGAGAGGCTGGCGGTCGTCTGGCTGGGTCCCGTCGGACAGTAAGCGGGAGGCAGGCGACGGTAGGGTTGCAGGGTTGCAGAGTTGCAGCGGTGGACAGTGGGCAGGAGTCGGTACAAGCGGCCGCGTTGCTCACTGGCGCCCGCCGCCTTCAACCTGACGGCCGCTGCAACTCTGCAACTCTACTGACAACTGACCACAGAAAACCTGATGAGGCCTCGATGATCATCGGTGTCCCCAAAGAGATCAAGACCAACGAGTACCGCGTCGCCGTCGTCCCTTCGGGCGTCGAAGTCCTCGCCAGCCGCGGGCACCAAGTGCTCGTCGAGCAGGGGGCTGGCCTGGGCTCCGGCTTCGCGGACGACCTCTACACCGCAGCCGGGGCCGAGCTGATCTCCAAGGCGGCCGACGTGTGGGCACGCGCCGAGATGATCTGCAAGGTGAAGGAGCCGATAGGCGCCGAGTGGCCGCACCTGCGGAAGGACCAGGTGATCTTCACCTATTTCCATTTCGCGGCTGACGAAGCGCTCACCCGGGCGCACATGAAGTCGGGGGCCGTGTGCATCGCCTACGAGACGGTGCAGACCGATTCCGGTGAGCTGCCGCTCCTCACGCCGATGTCGGAGGTGGCGGGGCGGATGGCGGTGCAGGAGGGGGCGAAGTACCTGGAGAAGCTGCACGGCGGCCGCGGTGTCCTCCTCGGCGGAGTTCCGGGCGTGCCGCCGGCCGAGGTGGTCATCCTGGGCGGAGGCGTGGTGGGCCTCAACGCCGCCAAGATGGCCGCGGGCCTGGGCGCGCGCGTCACCCTGCTCGACATCAACCTGGACCGGCTCCGCTACCTGTCCGACGTGATGCCGGCCAACGTCGAGCTGGTCTACTCCAACCGTCACAGTATCCTCGACGCGATTACGCGGGCCGACCTGGTTATCGGCGCGGTGCTGATCGTGGGCGGGAAGGCGCCCAAGCTGGTGCGTCGCGAGGACCTGAAGCGCATGAAGCCCGGTTCGGTGATCGTGGATGTCGCGGTGGACCAGGGCGGCTGCATCGAGACGGTGAAGCCGACGACGCACGAGAATCCGACCTACGTCGTGGACCACGTCCTCCACTACGCCGTGGCCAACATGCCGGGCGGGGTCCCGCGCACCTCCACGCTCGCGCTCACCAACGCGACCTTCCCATACACCAAGCGTCTGGCCGAGCTGGGATGGAAGAAGGCGTGCCGGGACGATCACGCGCTGCTCCTGGGCGTGAACATGGCCTCGGGCGAGGTGACGTATCCGGGGGTGGCTGAGGCGTTCGGGTTGCCGCTGGCGGATGTGGGGAAGTTCGTGTGAGGGAGCCGGGAGCCGGGAGCCGGACCTGAGGGTGCGCGGCCCGGTCCACGACGCGATGCCGCCGATCCTCAGCTACCACAAGATCGACACGCGGTTCGAATTGGGGTTTACCCAGCTCGAGCCGCGAGTTTTTCGCCGGCAGGTGGAGACCCTGGCTCAGCTAGGCTTCAGGTCCCTCGGCAGCGCCGAGCTGCTGCGGGGCGACTCGGAAGGTCCGGCTCCCGGCTCCCGGCCCTCCGTCGTGATCACCTTCGACGACGGCTACGAGTCTCTCGCGCAGCACGCTTTTCCCGTCCTGGCCGATCACGGCTTCACGGCGCTCGTCTTCGTCATCAGCGATTTCGTGGGCGGCGAGAACACCTGGGACGTGCAGTACGGGTGGCGGCGGTTCCGGCACCTCTCCTGGGATGACCTGGGCGGATGGCAGGAGCGCGGCATCGAAGTCCACTCTCACACGGCGACGCATGCGCGGCTCACCTGGCTCTCGGACCAGGCGGTGGCTGACGAGCTGGGCCGGTCGCGCGAGACGATCGCGAGCCGGCTGGGGCGGCCGCCCGCCGGGCTCAGCTACCCGTTCGGCGCGGCGGACGCCCGGGTGAGGCGGCTGGCGGTCGAGGCAGGGTACACTCTCGGATTCCGGGGCCCGAACGGAGCGGACGGCGATCCGCTGATGCTCGAGCGCTGGCCGGTGTACGCGTGGGACCGGTTCGGCGTGCCGCTGGTGCTGCGCGACGGCGCGGCGGGACGCGCCGGCCGCGGGCTCGCGCGTTTCACCAACCGGTGCGCGGTGGGCACTGCCGTGATCCAGCGCGCGTTGGGAAGACGCTACCGCTAGGCCGGCGCGCCCTGCGCGCCCGGCGACCCCTTCGGCATCGAGCGCGGCTAGCGCAGCTCCTCGAACTCCGCCGTGAAGTGGCGGAGGTACGGCGGGTTGTTGGTTATTCGCAGTCCGACCAAAGCCTCGCGCTGGTCGAACACTTCGGCGCACGCCTCGGCCACGTAGTCGATGTGACTCTGGGTGTAGACGCGGCGCGGGATCGCGAGGCGCACCAGTTCCATCGCCGGCGCCTTGCCGCCGCCGCCGAACATCACACTGCCGATCTCGACCGATCGGATCCCTCCGTGGCGGTAGAGCGCGCAGACCAGCGCCTGCCCCGGATAGCGTTCCGGCGGGATGTGCGGGCAGCAATGCGCGGCGTCCACGTAGATGGCATGCCCGCCCGGCGGCTCGACGATCCGGTATCCGATGGCCAGCAGCTTCTCGCCCAGATACTCCGTGGAGCGGATGCGGTACGCGAGGTAATCCTCGTGGACGACCTCCTCGAACCCCTGCGCCATCGCCTCGAGGTCTCGGCCGGCCAGGCCGCCATAGGTCACGAAGCCTTCGGTCAGGATGAGCAGGGCGTCGGCGCGCTGTGCCAGCGCAGGGTCGCGGATCAGCAGCACGCCGCCGATGTTGACCAGTCCGTCCTTCTTGGCGCTGATCGTGGCGCCGTCGGCCAGGTCGAACATCTCGCGCACGATCTCGCGCACCGACCGGTGCTGCTGCCCGGGCTCGCGTAGCTTGATGAACCAGGCGTTCTCCGCGAACCGGCAGGCGTCGAGGAAGAACGGGATCCCGTAGCGGTCGCACACCGCGCGCACGGCGCGAAGGTTCTCCAGGCTGACCGGCTGGCCCCCGCCCGAGTTGTTCGTCACCGTCACCATGACGAGGGGCACCCGGTCCGGACCGACCCGCTCGATGAGTGCCACGAGCGCCTCGGTGTCCATGTTCCCCTTGAACGGATGCCGGGCGGTGGGTTGCTTGCCCTCCTCGATCACCAGGTCCACCGCCTCGGCGCCGGAGTGCTCGACGTTCGCCCGGGTAGTGTCGAAGTGGCTGTTGTTCGGCACCACCTTGCCCGGCCCACCCACCAGCTCGAAGAGGATCCGCTCACTGGCGCGGCCCTGGTGCGTCGGAAGGATGTGCTCGAAACCCGTCAGCGCGCGAAGAGCGTCGCGGAAGCGGAAGAAGCTCTCGGCGCCGGCGTAGGACTCGTCGCCCTGCATCATGCCGGCCCACTGGAGACTGCTCATCGCACCGGTGCCGCTGTCGGTGAGCAGGTCGATGAGTACGTCGCGTGCTCGGATGTTGAAGACGTTGAAACGGGCGTCCTGGAGGATGGTCTCGCGCTCCTCGCGCGTGGTGACGCGCAACGGCTCGACTACCTTGATGCGGAACGGCTCGATGATGGTCTTCATGCCGGCTCAAGGTATCGGGGAGCACCGGCCGTCACCAGCCGGCGCCCGGGTTGCCCGAGCGAATCGGTCGCGTATGCTCTGCGGTACGGCAGAACTTCCCACCTGGAGGCGAGATGACGGGACGTGAGGTGAGTCGGCGGGCGTTCGTGAAGACCGGTGTGATGGGTAGCGCGCTGTCGTTTGTCGGCGCCGGCGTGAAGCGTCCCGATAGCGTGGTCGCCGACGCCCGTCCGCAGGGTTCGTCCGAGCTGGAGGAAGTGACCATCGCACAGCTCCAGGAGTGGATGAGGTCCGGCAGGTACACCGCGCGGCAGATCGCGGAGCAGTACCTGGCGCGCATCGACGCCGTAGACGGACGCGGTCCGACGCTCCGGAGCGTGCTCGAGGTGAATCCCGATGTCATGTCGATCGCCGACCAGCTCGACGCCGAGCGGCGCTCGCGCGGACCGCGGGGTCCGCTTCACGGGATCCCGGTCCTCATCAAGGACAACATCGACACCGCCGACCGGATGCACACCAGCGCCGGGTCGCTGGCGCTGGCCGAGTCGGTGGCACCGCGGGACGCCTTCATTGCGGAGCGGCTACGGACTGCTGGCGCGGTCATCCTTGGCAAGACCAACCTCTCGGAGTGGGCTAACATCCGCGCCAACCACTCCACCAGCGGTTGGAGCGGCCGCGGGGGTCAGTGCCGGAACCCATACGTGCTCGACCGGTCCCCGTCGGGATCGAGCAGCGGCTCCGGCGCCGCTACCGCGGCCAACCTCTGCGCCGCTGCCATCGGCACCGAGACCGACGGCTCGATCACATCGCCGGGCTCGGCGTGCTCGCTGGTCGGCGTCAAGCCGACGGTGGGACTGTGGAGCCGCAGTGGGATCATCCCGATCTCCCACACCCAGGACACTCCCGGTCCGATGACGCGGACCGTCGCGGACGCGGCCGTCCTGCTCGGCGCGATCACCGGAGAGGACCCGCGCGACCCGGCCACGGGCGGGAACGGGCGGCGGGCCGCCGACTACACCCGTGCGCTCGACCCCGACGGCCTGCGCGGCGCGCGGATCGGCGTCGCGCGCAAGCGGTACACCGGCTACAACCGGCCCACCGACCGGCTGTTCGACGACGCGCTCGCGGTGCTGCGCGACCGCGGCGCCGTGATCGTGGACCCGGCCAACGTGACGACCGAGGACAATCTCGGCTCCGCCGAGCTGACGGTGCTGCTGTACGAGCTCAAGGCGGACCTCAACCGCTACCTCGGCGGGCTCGGCCCTAACGCGCCGTACCAGACGCTCGCGGACGTCATCGCCTTCAACGAGCGCAACCGCGACCGCGAGATGCCCTTCTTCCAGCAGGAGCTGTTCGAGCAGGCGCAGCGCAAGGGCCCACTGACGACACTCGAGTACCGCACCGCGCTCGCCCGGTGCCGCCGCTTCTCGCGCACGCTGGGGATCGACGCCACCATGACACGGTTCCGGCTCGATGCCATCATCTGCCCGACCCAGGCTCCGGTCTGGCCCATCGATCCGGTCAACGGTGACTCCTTCGGCGGAAACTGTACGACGCCGGCTGCCGTAGCCGGATACCCGCACGTTACCGTGCCGATGGGCTACGCCTTCGGCCTGCCGGTCGGGCTGTCGTTGTTCGGTCGGGCGTGGAGCGAGGCCACGCTGATAAAGCTGGCGTTCGCTTACGAGCAGGCCACGAAGCTCCGGCGGCCGCCGAGGTTCCTGCCGACGGTAGAGGCGTAGACAGAAGGCACAGAAGGCACAGGGGCACAGGGGTACAAGCGCAAAGGCGCACCGCCCTGGACCTGTGCCCCCGTGCCCTCTGTGCCCCCGTGCCCTCTATATTTTGGCGATGCCCAACCACCAGTACATCTACTCGATGGTCGGCGTAGGCAAGGTGGTGCCGCCGAGCCGGCAGATCCTGAAGGACATCTACCTCTCGTTCTTCCCCGACGCGAAGATCGGCATCCTCGGGAGCAACGGCGCGGGCAAGAGCTCGCTCCTCAGGATCATGGCCGGCGTGGACCACGACTTCCTTGGCGAGGCCCGTCCCGCCGACGGGATCAAGATCGGCCACCTCCCACAGGAACCGGTCCTCGACGCCGCGAAGGACGTGCGGGGCAACGTCGAGGAAGGGCTCGCCCACATCCGCGCCCTGCTCGACGAGTTCAACCTCATCAGCGGCAGGTTCGCCGAGCCGATGACGGACGACGAGATGAACGCCTTGCTCGAGAAGCAGGGGACGCTCCAGGAGCGGATCGACCACATCGGGGCGTGGGACCTCGACCACAAGATCGACGTCGCGATGGATGCGCTGCGTTGCCCGCCCGGCGACGCCGACGTCAAGACACTCTCCGGCGGCGAGAAGCGTCGGGTCGCGCTCTGCCGCGTGCTCCTCGCGCAGCCCGACCTTCTGCTCCTCGACGAGCCGACCAACCATCTCGACGCGGAATCGGTGGCGTGGCTCGAGCGGCACCTGGCTGAGTTCCCCGGCTGCGTCATCGCGGTCACCCACGACCGCTACTTCCTCGACAACGTGGCGGGCTGGATCCTCGAGCTGGACCGAGGCGAGGGCATTCCCTGGAAGGGCAACTACTCCTCGTGGCTCGAGCAGAAACAGGGGCGGCTGGCCAACGAAGAGAAGCAGGCCTCGGCGCGCCAGCGCACCCTCCAGCGCGAGCTGGAGTGGATCCGCATGGCGCCGCGCGCCCGGCACGCCAAGGCCAAGGCACGCATCTCGGCCTTCGAGTCACTGGCCGCCGAGGAGGAAAAGCGCCAGGAGGGCACCGCCGAGATCCTGATCCCGACACCGGAGCGTCTGGGTGAGGAGGTCGTGATCGCGGAGAAGCTGAAGAAGGGATTCGGCGACAGGCTGCTCTTCGAGAACGTCAACTTCCGTCTTCCCCGGGGCGGCATCGTCGGCGTCATCGGCCCCAACGGAGCGGGCAAGACGACCCTCTTCCGCATGATGGTGGGCGATGAGAAGCCCGACGGCGGCACGCTGAAGGTCGGCCAGACGGTCAAGATCGCCTACGTGGACCAGAGCAGGGAAGCGCTCGACGGCACGAAGACGGTCTACCAGGAGATCTCGGGCGGGCACGACGAGCTCGAGTTCGGCAAGCGGACGGTGAACACGCGGGCGTATTGCGCGAGCTTCGCGTTCAAGGGTGCGGACCAGCAGAAGAAGGTGGCCACGCTGTCGGGCGGCGAGCGCAACCGCCTCCACCTCGCCAAGCTGCTCAGGAGCGGCGGCAACCTCCTGCTCCTCGACGAACCCACGAACGACCTCGACGTGGACACGCTGCGAGCGCTGGAAGACGCGCTGGTGACGTTCCCCGGTTGCGTGGTGGTGATCAGCCACGACCGGTGGTTCCTGGATCGCATCGCCACGCACATCCTCGCCTTCGAGGGCGACGGAGAGGCGGTGTGGTACGAGGGTAACTACCAGGAGTACGCGGCGGACTTCAAGAAGCGGAAGGGCGCCGCGGCGGACCAGCCGCACCGGATCAAGTACCGGAAGCTGGTCCGGTAGCCTGGCGGCCCTTCAGGCGGCGGCGGGCGGGCGCACCTCGTGCATGAGCGCGAAGGCGTGCCCCTCGCTGTCCCGGTATTCGCCGAGCCACAGGTCGTGGTCCGGCAGCCGCGCGACGCGGTGCGGGGCGCCGATCACGGTGGCGCCGCGCGCGGCGATGGCGGCGTGGGCGGTTTGCAGATCGGCGACCTCGTAGTACAACACGAACGGGGTGTGGCCGAGCTCTTCCTTGCCGAGGAGCAGACGTACGCCGCCGCAGTCGAAGAAGGCCATCCCCGGCGGGGCGGTGAACAGGTGTTTGAGGCCCAGCGTGTCACGGTAGAACGCCGTCGCGCGGTCGAGGTCCTGGACGCTCAGGGCGATCTGGCCGATGCGGCCAAGGGCTGGTGCGGGCGCGGCGGTCGGGCTGGTCATAGCGGTCTCCTCGGGCCGGCTTGCGGCCCCGTCGGTACATAGTTAGCTTAGCTAAGTAAATCATATGACGCGCCGACCGTCCCGTCAAGGGTCCGCGGAGGACCGCGACACCGCCGACCGCCTCCACTCGGCGGCGATCCACCTGCTGCGCCGTCTCCGGGCCGAGGACGCGGTCACCGGGCTCAGCGCGCCGCGGCTGTCGGCGCTGTCGGTAGTGGTCTTCGGCGGGCCGCTCACCCTCGGCGCCCTGGCGACCGCCGAGCAGGTGCGCCCGCCCACCATCACTCGGCTGGTGCGGGAGCTGGAGCGCGAGGGATTCGTCGAGCTGGTGCCCGACCTGGAAGATGGACGGGTGCGGAGGGTGCGTGCCACGGCCCGCGGGCGGGCATTGCTGGAGGAAGGCCGCCGTCGCCGGGTTACGCGCCTCGCCGGCGATCTGGCGGGGCTGACCCAGGCCGAAAGGCGGTTGATCGCCCGCGCATCCCGGCTCATCGAGCGGCTGGCGCGGCCCGCCGGGGCCGCGACGCGCGCCTAGACGAAGAACCGCGCCGCGACGGGTAGCAGCGACGGATGGTTCACCAGCGCGTGCGCGAAAATCCTGCCGAGGGTGCGCTTCTCGACCGGGATCCTGTTCGCGGTGCGCGCCAGGCCGTTGAAGAAGCCGTCGTCCAGCTTTCCCAGCGCTTCCTTGATGCGGTAGTACTTGATGTGGTCTTCGCCGAGCAGCTGCATCCAGTCGTCGTGATACCGCTGGAGCCGCTTCGCGGAAGTGTCGCCCTCCACGATGGCCGCGGCGGCGAGCCGGCCCGCCAGCCGCCCACCCTTCATGGCGTTGACGATACCGCCCCCCGAGAGCGGGTTGATCATGTGGGCCGCGTCTCCGGCGAGCAGCACGCCGTCGGTGGCGCAGCGCTTCACCGTGACGCCGGCGATCACGCCACCCACCGTGAGGCTCGTGACGTTGCCGTTCGGGAAGTATTTCGCGACGTAGGCATCGAGATACTGCCGCGCCATCCGGCCGTCGCCCTTGAGAGCGATCATCCCGAGCCCGACGTTCGCGACGCCCACCCCCTTGGAGAAGATCCAGGCGTAGCCGCCCGGCGCCCACCGCTGGGCGAAGTGCAGGTAGATCGCGTCCGGGTCGAAGTCGATGTTGGAGACGACGTACTGCGCGCACGACTCCATGTCCCGCGAGGCGACCCGGGTGTCGAGCCCCGCCCACCGGCCGATCATCGACTCCACTCCGTCCGCGCCGATGACGACCTTCGCCAGCACGTCCTCCGCGCCGCGCGGCCCCTCGAGGCGCACCTTCCAGCCACCATTCAGCCGCTCCATCGCCATGGCCTCGGTGCGGATCTGGATCTCCGCGCCCGCGCGCTTGGCCTGGTCCGCCAGCGCAGGCTCGAAGCGAGTGCGGTCGAGGACGTAACCGACGTCGCCACCGCCGACCTGCACTTCGGTGTCGTCCGGAGCCCAGAAGATGACCTTGGTGATCCGCCTCGAGACCCAGTCCGCGCCGTCCGGGCTCATGAACTCCTTGAGCCCGGCGCTCCCCACGCCCTCGGCGCAGCGCACCGGTGCGCCGATGGCCCGGTCGCGCTCGATCAGCAGGACGTCGAGATCCTTGCCGTTCGCGGCCGCCTCCCACGCCGCCACGAGGCCGGCTGGCCCGCCGCCCACCACCAGCACGTCGGTCTTACGCATCGACCATCGTCAGGGCGCCGACGGGGCAGGGGGCGATGCACTTCACACACCCGGTGCACAGCGTTCGGCTCACGATGAGGCCCTTGCGCGTCATGTGCATCGCTTCGGGCGGGCAGAGCGGCATGCAGAGCCCGCACTCGTCGCAGAGGTCGAGGTCCACGACGGCGATGCGTCGGGCGGCGGTGGTAAGCGGCATCCGGCCAGCATAGCCGGACGGGATGTGGAGTGTCAACCGCGAGGTGCGAGGGAGAGGAGGGAGAGCGAGCGCAGTGGCGAGGCGAGGGCTTCGCGGGTTACGGTCCGCCCACAGTGCGGCGGACGATCGTGATCGCGCTGGGATAGCGGATCGCGCCGAGGGGGGTGTCGATCACCGGCACCGCGCGCACGACGATCTCGGTCGGACGCCCGCCCAACCCAAGCAAGCCCAGCGCCAGCTCGATCGCGTCGCGCGCGCTGGAGCGGAAGAACTGGTAGAGGTCGAGCCGGACCGGGATCGCCACGTCTTGCGGCTCCCCGGGCGGGAACGTGTAGGTCGTGTCGATTAGGCCGGACACCGTCTCGCGCCCGTTGAGGTCGAGGGTCCACCGCATGCGGAGCATCCTGGCGGTCACGCGGTTCTCGGGCGGGTTGAGGGCGGCCAAGTGCAGCGCGAACTCGAGCGGAAACTGCCCGCGCGCGACGGCTGCCGCGAGGCGGCCGGCGTCGAGGGGGCCAAGGTCGTTGTACCCGCGGACGCGGTCGAGGTTGACGCCCGCCATGCGCACGCCCGCCACGCGGTCGATCGCGAAGTCCACCTGCCGGAGCGCGCTGACCTGTCGGACCGTGGCGCAACCGGAGAGCGTGAGGGCCAAGGTGGCGGTGCAGGCCGCGGCGCGGAGGACTTGTCGCATCGAATCAAGGTGTGCCCGGCGGTGCGGATGCACAATCGCGTGTCTCCGGCAGGCCGCAGGTGGCCACAGGAGCTGATCTGGAGTCTTGCTTCGCCTCTCCGGGTGTTCTATGTTACTGTGCCATCAATAACTTACGGGGGTCTTCGCGGCTCCCACTGGTCGCTCCCCGAACCGGAAAAGACGCACGCCGGAATGCGCTGGCCCTCATTCAAGCTCGGGTCGTTTCTTCCCGCCAACGAAATCGCCGTTGATCTCGGCACCTGCAACACGTTGATCTACGTGCGGGGCGAGGGGATCGTGCTCAACGAGCCCTCCGTCGTCGCGATAGAGAAGTCCACCGGCAAGATCAAGGGCATCGGTCTCGAGGCCAAGCGCATGCTGGGCCGCACCCCGGACGGCGTCTCCGCGGTGCGCCCGATGAGGGACGGCGTGATCGCGGACTTCGACGTGACCGAGAAGATGCTGCGATACTTCCTCTCGTCCATCATCAACAAGCACTACTTCCCGGTGAAGCCCAAGGTGATCGTCTGCGTGCCCAGCGGGATCACCGAGGTGGAGAAGCGGGCGGTGCGCGACAGCGCGCAGTCTGCCGGCGCCAAGGAAGTGTACATGGTGGCCGAGCCGATGGCGGCGGCGATCGGCGTGGGCTTGCCCATCGAGACACCCACCGGCAACATGGTGATAGACATCGGCGGCGGCACCACGGAGATCGCGGTCATCGCGCTCTCGGGCATCGTGTGCGACGCGTCGATCCGCACCGGCGGCGACGAGATGGACACGGCCATCGTGCAGTTCATGCGCAAGAACTACAACCTGCTGATAGGCGAGCCGACGGCGGAGCGGATAAAGATCGAGATCGGGAGCGCCGCGCCCGTGGGCGAGGAGCGCGAGATGGAGGTCAAGGGACGCGACCTCGTCTCCGGCATCCCGAAGACGGTGCGCGTCCACTCGAGCGAGATCCGGGAGGCGATCCAGGAGCCGGTACAGCAGATCGTGGACGCGGTGCGCCGCGCGCTCGAGATCACGCCGCCCGAGCTGGCGAGCGACATCGTGGACCGCGGGATCGTGATGACCGGCGGAGGCTCACTGATCCGCGGGCTCGACATCCTGCTGTCGCACGAGACCAGCCTCCCCATCCACGTGGACGAGGACCCGCTCACCTGCGTGGTCCGCGGCACGGGGCGCATCCTCGACGATCCCGAGAAGTACCGCACGGTCCTGACGACGTAGGCGGAGCATGGCCTTCCGCGCGGAACGTTACGGCACCAGGGCCGACGCGGCCGTCTTCGTGGCCTGCCTGCTGCTCTCGCTGACGGCCCTGGCACTCCCCGAGGGCCTGCGCGCGCCGGTCGCGGGCGCGCTCCGCCGCACCGTCCTGCTCCCGCTGCTCACGCTCCAGCATCGCGCCGTGGAGTCCGCCGAAGGGCGGCGGC
>JAUYOW010000317.1 GCA_030697825.1 Gemmatimonadales bacterium
AGCAGCCGAGCGTGTCTGGTCGGGTCTCGAGCCGGAGCCGGCGGTCCAAGCCGACGCGCTCAGGGTGGAGCTCGCCCTGGCGGGCGAGGGGACGGGCCTTGACGCCGCGTCGAGCGTCGAGCGGCTGGCCGCGGTCCGCACCGGCGACAGCACCACCGTTGCCGCCAACGCGTGTCTCGTGGCGCTGTGGCGGGCGCAGCACGGCGACACCTCGCCCGTGGATGCCGAGCGGTTCCGGCAGCCGGCCCGACAATGTTCGTGGGCGATCGAGCTGCTGCGTGCCGCGGCGCCGGGCGCGGCGGACGGCGACCGCCGGATCGCCGCTGCCGACTCGGCGTTCCGGAACACGCTCATCCTCGAGTTCGTTCCCCGGTACGAGGCCCTCCTGCTCGCCCGGGTCTGGGAATCGCGCGGCGACCTGCGCCGGGCGCTCGCGGCCATCCGGCTGCGGATGTACGGGCCAGGACTCTCCGAGGGCTGCTGCTGGCGCGAGGAAGGTCGCCTCGCCGCGCTCGCGGGCGACACGGCGGGCGCGATCCGCGCCTACCGGACCTACCTGGTGATGCGGCAGGACGCCGAGCCGCTGCTCATCCCCCAGCGCGACAGCGTGCGGGCCGAGGTGGCGCGGCTGGAAAGACGCCAGTAGGGCCTGCCTTGCCTGTGTCATACATGTGATGTAATATGTATGATATGAAGCGCACCACCATCTTCATCGAACCGTCCCTGGAGCGGCGCCTCAAAGCGCTGGCGCGCCGTGAGGGGAAGAGCTTCGCCCAGTGCGTGCGCGAGGCGGTGGCGCAGTACGTCGCGGAGCCGAAGGCCGGCAAGCGTCCCCTGCCGAGCTTCTTCGGGATCGCGTCCGGCGGCGACCCCGACGTGTCCGAGCGCTTCGAGGAGTTGCTCTGGACGGATCCTCACGCGTGACCGTACTGGCCGATGCCGGATGCCTCTACGCGATGGTGCACCGCGACGACGCCTGGCACGAGCGAACCCGTCACTGGTGGGAGGCGAATGCCGAGCCGGTCCTGGTTCCGGTCACGGTGATCCCGGAGGTGACGTACATGCTGGCCAAGCGGCTCGGTGTGCACGCCGAGCAGGGATTCGTGCGCGCGCTGGCGTCCGGCGAGCTGCCGATCGAGTCGCTCGAGGGCGCGGACGTCGCGCGGGCGGCGGACCTCATCGGCCTGTACGCCGACTTGCCGCTGGGGTTCGTGGACGCCTCGATCGTGGCGATGGCCGAGCGTCTCGACGTGACCACCATTCTGACGACGGATCGGCGCGACTTCGGCGTGGTGCGACCGGCGCACTGCCCCCGGCTTCGGCTGGTGCCGTAGCCGCACGCACGAAGGGCCGCCACCCGGCGGCCCTTCGCGCAAGAGGTACGGCTCCCGGCGTCAGTCGGTGGTCTCGGCGTACGCCTCTATGGGCGGACAGGTGCAGACCAGGTTCCGGTCGCCCCACGCATCGTTGATCCGGCCCACCGGCGGCCAGATCTTGTGCTCCCGTGTCGCGGGACTCGGGAACGCCGCCCGCTCGCGCGAGTAGGGGCGCGTCCACTCGTCGGCCAGCAGATCCGCCAGCGGGTGCGGCGCGTTGGTGAGCAGGTTGTTCCCCTTGTCCGCCTCGCCGTTCTCGATCTCCCTGATCTCGCCGCGGATCGCGATCAGCGCGTCGCAGAAGCGGTCCAGCTCCTCCTTCGATTCGCTCTCCGTGGGCTCGATCATCAGGGTGCCCGGAACCGGGAAGCTCACTGTGGGCGGATGGAAGCCGTAGTCGATCAGCCGCTTGGCGATGTCAATCACCTCGATGCCGGCGGAGGCCTTGAACGGGCGCGTGTCGAGGATGCACTCGTGCGCCACGAGGCCGTTGGCTCCCGCGTAGAGCAGCTCGAGGTGTCCCTGCAACCGCTTCGCCACGTAGTTGGCGCTGAGTATCGCCACTTTCGTGGCGTCGGTGAGACCGCCGGGCCCCATCATCGCGATGTACGCCCACGAGATGGGAAGGATGGACGGGCTCCCCCACGGCGCCGCGGACACCGTGCCGCACGGCTGCGCCACGCCTAACGGCACCACCGGATGGTCCGGCAGGAACGGCGCTAGGTGCTTCGCGACGCAGATCGGCCCCATGCCAGGGCCGCCGCCACCATGCGGGATGCAGAAGGTCTTGTGGATGTTGAGGTGGCACACGTCGGCGCCGACGTCGCCCGGCCGGCATAGCCCCACCTGCGCGTTCATGTTCGCGCCGTCCAGGTACACCTGCCCGCCGTGCTCGTGCACGATCCGGCAAACTTCCTTGATCGTGTTCTCGAAGACGCCGTGGGTGGACGGATACGTCACCATCAGTGCGCCGAGGGCGTCCTGGTGCGCGGCCGCCTTCTCCCTCAGGTCGGCCAGATCGATCTCGCCGCGCTCGTCGGTCTTCACCACCACCACCTGCATCCCCGCCATCACCGCGCTCGCCGGGTTGGTACCATGCGCCGAGGCCGGGATCAGGCACGTGGTGCGGTGTGGTTGGCCGTTGGCGCGGTGGTAAGCACGGATGACCACCAGGCCGGCGAACTCGCCCTGCGAGCCCGCGTTGGGCTGGAGCGAGCAGGCGTGGAAGCCGGTTATCTCGTTCAGCCACCGCTCGAGCTGCGTGAAGAGTTCCGCGTAACCTTTCGTCTGCTCGCGGGGCGCGAAAGGATGGATGCCGCCGAACTCGCGCCAAGTCACCGGGACCATCTCGGTCGTGGCGTTGAGCTTCATCGTGCATGAGCCGAGCGGGATCATCGCCGAAGTGAGGGAGAGGTCGCGGTCCTCCAGCTTCTTCAGGTAGCGCAGCATCTCGGTCTCGGAGCGGTAGCGGCTGAAGACCGGGTGCGTTAGGAACGGGCTGGTCCGCGCCAGCTCCGGCGGGATGGCGCGCGGCGAGTCGGCGCGGAGCGCCGGTACGTCCCTGCCTAAAGCGAACACCGAGATGAGGTCGTTGAGGTCGGACGACGTTACTGTCTCGTCGAGCGCCACGGCGATGCGCGTCGGCGACAGCGCCCGCAGGTTGATCCGCTTGGCCCGCGCGGCTTCGTGGACGCGCCCGGCCGTCGCCGCGTCGGTCTCGACCGCGATCGTGTCGAAGAAGGCTTGGTTGAGGAGCCGGAAGCCCAGGGCCTTCAGCGCCGTCGCGAGGCCGCGGGTCCGGGCGTGAACGAGGTCGGCGATGGCGCGGATCCCGTCGGGGCCGTGCCAGACCGCGTACATCCCGGCGCACACGGCCAGCAGCACCTGCGCAGTGCAGATGTTACTGGTGGCCTTCTCGCGGCGGATGTGCTGCTCGCGCGTGCCGAGCGCCATGCGAAGGCCGGGCCTCCCCGCCTGGTCCTTGGAGACGCCGATGATGCGGCCGGGCAGCTGCCGCTTGTACTGGTCCTTGGTGGCAAAGAACGCGGCGTGTGGGCCGCCGTAGCCGAGCGGCACGCCGAAGCGCTGCGAATTTCCGATCGCGATGTCGGCGCCCCACTCACCGGGCGGAGTGAGCACCGCGAGGGCGAGGAGATCGGTAGCCGCCGTGACCAGCGCGCCGGCGGCGTGGGCCCGCTCGCACAGCGCGCGGAAGTCACGCACCCGGCCGTCGGTCGCCGGATACTGCACCAGCGCGCCGATGACTCCGCCCTTGAACTCGAAGCGATCGGGGTCCGCGACCACGATCTCGACGCCCTGGACCTCGGCGCGCGTCCGCACCACCGCGATGGTCTGCGGGTGGCACTGCTCGTCGACCAGGAAGACGGTGTGGGCGCCGGCCTTCACCACCGCGTGCGTCAGGTGCATCGCTTCGGCCGCTGCCGTGGCCTCGTCCAGCAGCGACGCGTTGGCGATCTCCAGGCCGGTGAGGTTCGAAACCATCGTCTGGTAGTTGAGCAGCGCCTCGAGCCGGCCCTGCGCGATCTCCGCCTGGTAGGGCGTGTAAGCGGTGTACCAGCCGGGGTTCTCGAGGATATTCCGCAGGATCACGGGCGGCGTGATCGTGTCGTGGTATCCCATCCCGATATACGAGCGGAATACCTGGTTCTGCGCGGCGATCCCGCGAAGCTCCGCGAGCGCCTCCGCTTCACTCTTCGCGGCGGGGAGGTCGAGCGGGCGTCCCAGGCGGATGTCCGGGGGCACCACCGCGTCGATGAACGCGTCGAGCGAGGGATAGCCGACGGCCTCGAGCATGGAGCGCGTGTCGTCGGGGCCGGGGCCGATGTGGCGGGCGGCGAAATCGTCTTGACTAGTCAGCATGTCGGACATGAGTAAGAGGAGTTGGCGGAGCGCAAATGACGGTCGAGCCGGGCCCGGGCCCGGCTCGCACGGTCACTGTCCGATGTGCGAGGCGTATTCGTCCGGACTGAGCAGCCCGTCCATGTCGTCGGTTTTCCTGAGCCGGAGGCGGACCATCCAGCCGGCGCCGTAGGGGTCCTGGTTGACGAGCGATGGGTCTGCTTCGAGCGCGGCGTTCACTTCGACGATCTCGCCGGAGACGGGGCAGTAGAGCTCGGAGACGGCCTTCACGGCCTCGATGGTTCCGAACGGCTCCATCTTGCCGAACTTCTTCCCGGCAGCGGGCAGGTCGACGTACACGACGTCTCCCAGCTCGCCCTGCGCGTAGTCGGTGATGCCTATCTCGACCACGCCGTCGGTGTCGGTCTGGTGGACGTATTCATGCTCTTCGGTGTAGAGCAGGTGATCCGGGATGTTCGACATCGGGGCTCCGCGTGCAGGTGTTTCGGCCGCCAAACGCTACCCGGGCCCCGGGGTGAAGTCAAGCGAAAAACGGGGCCGTCAGCCGCCGGCCGCCGGCGCTCTCCGCTCCAGCTCCATCCAGGCTTCGCGGGCGCGCGCTTCGAGCGCTTCGCGCGTGCCGTCGTTGTCGATGACGATATGGCTCCGCTCGCGCTTGAGGCGGCTGGGCAGCTGCGCGCCGAGTAGGTCATCGGCCTCCTCGCGACTGTAGCCGCGCATCTCCAGGAGCCGCGATCGGCGCACCGCTTCGGGCGCATCCACCAGCACCACCACGTCGAACGACGAGGGCGATAGGACCTCGAAGAGGAGCGGGATGTCGGCTACGATGATACGGTCGCCACGGGCTCGCGCGTCCTGCTCGAGCTTCTGCGAGAGCCGCGCGACCTCCGGGTGCACGATGGCATTGAGGACCGCGCGCTGCTCGTCGTTCGCCATCACGCGGCGGCGGAGCGACGCGCGGTCGAGCGAGCCGTCGGGCAGCCGGAGATCGCCGCCGAAACGCTTGAAGATGGCGTCCAGCGCCGGGGAGCCGGGCGCCACGGCCTCGCGCGCGAGCAGGTCGGAGTCGATGACGCCCGCGCCCCATTGTTTGAAGAGCGCGAGGACGGTGGACTTGCCCGCGGCGGCGTTGCCGGTGAGGCCGACCCTAAGCATGGGGAGCGGGGAGCGGGGAGCGGTACCTTGGGTTGCGCGCCGCGGCCGCGGTGCACGCTGAGGGAACCGCTCCCCGCTCCCCGCTCCCCCTAGAGTAGCGCACCCTGACCCTCATCTTTCCGCGGCACCTCGTGGCAGTGCCGGCACCGCGCCTCGTACGACTCGCGGCCGCCCACCATTATCTGCGGCGACTCGTAGGGCGCGGGCTTGCCGTTGATGAGCCGCTGGTTGCGGGTCGCCGGCCCGCCGCACACCACGCAGATCGCGTGCATCTTGTCCACGATCTCCGCGCTCGCCATCAGGTCGGGCATCGCACCGAAGCCCTCGGCGCGGAAGTCGCTGTCGGTGCCCGCGAGGATCACCCGCACGCCGCGGTCGGCCAGCGCGTTGGCCACGGAGACGATGCCGTGGTCGAGGAACTGCGCCTCGTCGACCGCGACCACCTCGGTGTCGGCGCGCACCCGTTCCATGATCTCGAGCGACGACTGCACCGGCTCGGCCTCGACTATCGTTCCGTCGTGGCTGCTCACGGTGAACACGCCGCTATAGCGATCGTCGAGGTGCGACTTGAAGACCTGCACCTTTCGCTTCGCTATCACCGCGCGGCGCACCCGACGGATGAGCTCCTCGCTCTTGCCGGCGAACATCACGCCGCTGATGACTTCGAGCCAACCGGGTTGGGTGCCGTGGAACATGCCTGGTCCGGAGTGGGAGATGGCGAGCGTCGAAGTATGAAAACCAAGCCGATGGGGGTCAAGCGCGAAAGTCGCCTATTGCGGAGAACTTAGGAGATACCTAGGTTATTGGCCATCTCCAGGGCATCGAGCCCCGGTCTTCCCACCCTCGACGCAAGGAGTCATCCCGGTGAACAAGTCCGATCTCGTGAATGCGCTGGCGGCCAAGACCAAGATGTCGAAGGCGGATGCCGGCCGGACCGTCGAGGCGCTATTCGCGTCCAACGGCGTGCTCGCCTCCGAGCTCAAGAAGGGCGCCAAGGTCCAGATCACAGGCTTCGGCAACTTCGAGACGCGCAAGCGCAACGCCCGCAAGGGACGCAATCCGCGTACCGGCAAGGAGATCACGATCAAGGCTTCGATCGCTCCCGTGTTCCGCGCCGGCAAGGGCCTGAAGGACGCGGTGAGGAAGTCCAGGTAAGCCTCGCTTCGCGCTTCAGCCTTCGAGGCGCCACCCCGGGAAACCGTAGTGGCGCCTTGGTTTTCAGGCCCTTCGAGGGGGGCGCGGGGCGCCCGGGCCGCGGTCGATCCGGGCGATCAGCCGTCGTCCCTTGACGGTGACGCCGGTCAGGTCGGCCGCCGCCTTGGCGGCGTAGGCGGCCTTGATCTCCACCAGACAGAAGAGGTCGCGGACGTCGATCTTGCCGATCGCGTCGGCCGGCACCTTCGCCTGGTTCGTCATGGCCCCGACCAGGTCGCCCGGCCGCACGTTGTCCTTCTTGCCGATCCCCACCCAGATCTTGGACCACGACGGCGTACTCCCGGCCTCACCCCCCGCACCGGCGTCGGCCGAGCCGCTATCGGCCCTTCCGGCGGCGGCGGGCCGGGCCGGCCGGGCCGGCTGGGCCGGATCGCCGGCGAGCCGGAGCGCCGCGGCAGCCACGACCGCCGGATCGAACCGCTCGAGCAGCGGGCCGATCAGGAAGAGCTCCCGGTCCAGGTCTTCGGTCTCGATCGTACGCGCCACCCGGTCACGCAAGGCTTCGGCGCGCCGCTCGAGAGCGTCGAGGGCGGTGGGTATGGAGATAGGTGAGAGGGGCGAGAACAACGAGCGCAGCCAGGAGAGTTGCTGCGGCTCCACCACCAGCACCGGCGGATGGCCGGGCGGAGCGGTCTCGCTCAATGCGGCGGCGGCGGCGCGGCTCTCCGGGCACGTCGAGATGACGACGGATTCGTCGGTCTCCGGCGCCAGCGCGTCGAGTACCCGGCGGCGGATATCGGCGAACTGTGAGGCGCGCGCCACGACGTATCGGGCCGGCCCCACGGGTGGTGGCGGAGTCCATCCACCGGCTGAGGCCGCGGGAGGAAGCCCGAAAGTCAGCGCCTTGAATGCGTAGCGCTCGATCAGCTGGTCCAGCGCGGACCCCGGCTCCCCGGAAACGATGATCCGTTGAGCATCCCGGTCGCACTCGGCGAGCAGCGCCTCGAGGGCGGCGGCGCCCTCTTCGTCCAGCTGCTCGGGCCACGCGACCACGATGGCGCCGAAGGCGGCCGGCTTGAGGAGGGACCGCCGGAGCAGGACGACGGCGTCGGCCGCGCCGGCCAACAGGACATCCGGCTCGCCCGCCGCGAGGCGGCGCTCGGCGCGCGCGAGGCCGGAGATCGCGAGGTGGCTCTTTCCCAAGGCAACGAGGCCGGATTCGAGCGCGTTCGCGAACGCGACGGCGCGGTCGGCGTCGGCGGTGATGACGATGGTGCGACGGTCGTCGATCTGGAGGACGTAAGGAAGGGCAGCCTCCGTAACTGGCGGAACGAATGCGGCCACGTTGTGGCCACGCGAAATGACCGGCGCTGCGTCCACGGAAGCTTCCCCTGTTTCGGATGTCAAAGAATGCGGCTAGGCAAAGCTAGCAGCGGGGGCGGCGGCCAGGTAGTGACCGCCGCCCCCGCCCCCCCGGCGCCCTTCAGCGAGCGCTCCTACGCCGCGGCTGCCACCAGCACGGGCTGCTTCGCCACCGCCGCCACGGGCGCGGGCTTCTCCTCCGCGGTCTTCAGCACGGCCTCGACCTCGAGCAGGATCTCGACCATGTCGCCCACCAGCAGCCCGCCCGACTCGAGCAACTGGTTCCACTTCAGCCCGAAGTCCTTCCGGTCTATGGTGAGCTGAGCCGCGAAGCCCGTCCGCTGGTTTCCCCACGGGTCCTTCGCGCGGCCGCCGTACACCACGGGGAGCACGACCTCGCGGGTGACGTCGCGGATCGTGAAGTCGCCGGTCACATCGAAGCCGTCCTCGCGCCTGGCGACCCCCGTGCTCCTGAAAGTGATGGCCGGGAACTTCTCGACGTCCAGGAAGTCGGGCGTCTTGAGGTGCCCGTCCCGCTCGGCCACGCCGGTGTCGATGCTGGCGGCCTCGATGCTCACCTCGACGCTGGAGCGCTCGGGCGCTGCGTCGTCGAAGGCGATCGTGCCGGCCCACTTCGCGAACCGGCCGCGGACCTTCGAGACCACCATGTGGCGGACCGTGAAGTTCACGCCCGAGTGGCTGGCGTCGATGTCCCAGATGGGGATGTCTCTCGTGCTCATCGTTCTACTCCTGTGTTATGACGTTAGTCGTGACAACAACAGTACTCCCGAAAAAAAGAGGCCGGCGCGGCCAGGCCCGCTCAGTCGGTCGGAACCTTGGCGCGGGCTTCTTCCAGTAGCGTGGCGAGCTGCCGCAGCTTCCGCGGGCCGAGATGGCCCAGCAGCCGCGCGTGGGTCTCCATCACAGGCTCGTCCAGCTCGGCCAGCAGCGCGAGGCCTTCCGTCGCAATGCGGGTCACCACGACGCGCCGGTCGGCCGAGTCGCGTTCTCGGGCCACCAGGCCGCGCCTCTGGAGCCGGTCGAGCAGCCGCGTGATGTCCGGGTCCTTGGTGATCATGCGGGCCGCGATCTCGCCACAGGGAAGGCCGTCCTTGCCGGCTCCCCGCAGGATCCGGAGCACGTTGTACTGGGTTCCCGTAAGGTCCGTTTCCCTTAGCGGCGGGGCGAAGCCCTGGGCCAAGGCGTTCGCCGTCCGGAGCAGGTTCAGCGCCACTTCCTCCTCCAGGCTCCGGAACGGCTGCTTCTGCTTGATCTGGTCCCGCAGGCTCATGGGACAAGCTTAGTCGTTATAACGACTGTTGTCAAGAGGTATATCAGCCGGGCGGGACCCCGGCGCCTCCTGGCCGCGCCGACCTAGGTCGCCGGCCGGGCGGAGGGTGGCTCGCTCCAGCACGGGCTGTTCGAGAGCTGGGCCCGGAGATCGCGGACGAACTCGGCCTCGCCCGGAATGCCCGAGGGCCAGGCGAGGTCGAGAAACCGCCACGCAAGGTCGGCGTGCCCCTGGTACACCAGGTCCACCGCGTAGCCGTAAAGGTCGGCGGGCGGGTCGCCGTCGTCCCAGTCGTCGCGGAGCTCGCGCGCTCGCGCCCGGAGGGTGGTGGAGTCAGGAGCCGCCTCGCGCATCAGGTCGCAGGCGGGCCGGTACCCACCGTCCTTGAAGCGAAGGACGACCTCGGGCGCCTGCGTCTCGGCGAACGGGTAGTCGCGCCAGTACGCGAAGCGCCAGTCGTTGATGCGGGCCTCCAGGACGCCGTCGCGGTCGAGGTCCTCGAACTCGACGTCGCCGTCCGCGCCGTCAATGGTGCCGTGAATCCGTAGCGCGTCGCCCAGGCCCAGCACCACGGCTTGAGTGCAGCAGTGGATCCCGCCGGTGAAGGTCTCGACCACGACATCGGGGACACCGTCGCCGGTGATGTCGCGCCCGATGTCGTGGATCCGGATCATCGCGGCGCGGGCGGCGAAGGCGCGCCGGCCCGCGCGCTTGATGTCCACGATCCTCTCTTTCGCGGCGGTGTCCGCGTAAACTCGGATCAGGTACTCACCGACGCGATGCTCTGCTTCGATCGGGCCGGAGAACTCGGAATCGGGCGGCACGGCGAGGAAGGGTGCAGCGGTGCGCTCGGGGGCGCGGGCCGCGCCGCGCTCGGCGGTCCGGTGCGGCAGGAGCAGCCAAACGAGGGCGAGGAGCGCGAAGGCGACGGCGATATGCCAGGGGCGGGGGGCTCTCATGGGCGGTTGAGCATACGCGTCGAGTAATCTAGCGCCGCCCGGGCGCATCGCGGGCCGAAGCCCGCGCTCGGCGCAGGCGTTGACTCTTGGCGCCGCCACCGCATCTTGCGGCGTGCGTCGCAGCGTCCTGTTCACCCTCCTGTTGGTCGCGCCAGTCCTAGAGGCACAGAATCCCCGTCCCCGCGCGCGGGACATCGGCCTCGTCATCGGCATCCTGCCCGCCGGCCCGCTCAATGCGATCACGGATGTCGCGGGAGTGCGCGTGGGCCAGGTGACCGTCGCCGCGGGCGATTCGATCAACACCGGCGTCACCGCGATCCTTCCCCACGGCGGCAACGTCTTCCGCGAGAAGGTCCCGGCTGCGGTCAGCGTCGGGAACGGCTTCGGCAAGCTCACGGGCATCGCGCAGGTGCGCGAGCTGGGTGAGCTCGAGTCGCCCATCCTGCTGACCTGCACGCTATGCGTCCCGCGCGTCGCGGACGGCGTGCTCACGTGGCTGCTCGACCTGCCCGGGAACGAGGACGTACGCTCGATCAACGTGGTCGTCGGCGAGACGAACGACGGCCAGCTCAACGCCATCCGGCGGCGGCCGGTGACCGAGTCGCACGTGCTCCAGGCGCTGAGGTCGGCGCGCGAGGGGCCGGTGGAAGAAGGAAGCGTCGGCGCGGGGCGCGGCACGGTCGCCTTCGGGTGGAAGGGCGGGATCGGCACGGCTTCGCGCCGGTTGCCCGCGAGCCTTGGCGGGTGGACGGTCGGCGTGCTGGTGCAGACGAACTTCGGGGGAGTGCTCACGATAGGCGGCGCCCCGGTGGGCCGGCGGCTCGGACAGTACTATCTGCGCGACGAGACGCGCTCGGCGACACCGGGAGGCGGCTCCGCATCCGGCGTGCCCGGCGCTGACGGCTCGATCATGATCGTCATCGCGACCGACGCGCCGCTCGAGTCGCGGCAGCTCGAGCGCCTTGCCCAGCGTGCCTTCCTCGGCGTGGCGCGCACCGGCTCGCCCATGACTAACGGGAGCGGAGATTTCGCCATCGCGTTCTCGACCGCGACATCGGTGCGGCGCGGCCCGCTCGCGCCGGGCCGGCGGACGCGCGCGAGCGAGGTCGTAGCGAACGACGAGATATCGCCGCTGTTCGAGGCGGTCGTAGAGGCGACGGAGGAAGCGATCGTGAACTCGCTATTCCGCGCCGAGACGGTTCGAGGTGTGAGAGGCGCGGTGCCCGCGCTTCCGATAGATTCCGTGGTCACCATCCTCCGCGAGCACGGGGTCATTCCATGAGCAACGCCCTCTTCTCCCGCAACGTCGCTGCGCTCGCGCCGAGTGCCACCATCGCGGTCTCGCGCGAGGCCGCGCGCCTCAAGGCCGAGGGGGTGAACGTGCTGGACCTCGGCGCCGGGGAGCCTGACTTCGCCACTCCCAAGCTCGTGGCGGAAGCGGGCACGCGCGCGATCGCGGCGGGCAAGACCAAGTACGCGCCCACCGAGGGCATCCTCGAGCTGCGCGCGGCCATCGCGCGGCGCCTGGCGCTGCTGTCGAACGGGCGCGCGGTCAACGCCGACAACATCGTCGTCTCCAACGGATCCAAGCAGTCGCTCTTCAACGCCTGCCTCTGCCTCTTCGGCCAGCGGGAGAAAGTGCTGGTCCCGACTCCGGCGTGGACGAGCTACCCGCAGATCGTGCATCTGGCCCGCGCGTTACCGGTCGAGGTGATGGGCGACCCGGAGTGGAGCCTCAAGGTCTCGGTGAAGGAGTTGGACCGCGAGTACGACGAGTCGGTGAAGGGCCTCATCATCAACTCGCCGACCAACCCGACCGGCGCGGTCTACACCCTGGCGGAGCTGAAGGCGATCGCCGAGTGGGCGAAGCGGAAGGGTGTGTGGATCGTGTCGGACGAGATCTACCGGCAGATCCACTACGGCGGGGGGCCGGCACCGTCGTTCCTGGACCTGCCGGACGAGCTTCTGGAGCGCGTGGTCGTGGTGGACGGCGCGAGCAAGGCGTACGCGATGACCGGGTGGCGCATCGGCTTCGCGCTGGCGCCGAGGGAGCTGGCGCAGACGATGAACGCGCTCCAGTCGCACACCACCTCCGGCGCCAACACGATCGCGATGTGGGCGGCGGCGGAGGCGTTCGGGAGCGACGCCTTGCAGGCGGAGGTCGCGGCGATGACGGCGGTGTTCCGGAAGCGGCGTGACTACCTGGTGAGCCGGTTCCGCACCGAGCTGCCGGGCGTCGAATACGTGGAGCCGCTGGGCGCGTTCTACCTCTTCTTCCGGGTGGACGACGTTTTCACTCGGCACCTGCCGACGGCGACGGAGTTCTGCCGGCGGCTCATCACCGACGAGGCGCTGGCTCTGGTGCCGGGCGCGGCGTTCGGCGACGACCGCTGGGTGCGGATGAGCTATGCGGCCTCGGACGAGGTGTTGAAGGAAGGGATGGAACGGCTGGTGCGGGAGTTCGCCCGGCTTCGCTCGGAGCAGAGGAGCGAGAACCCGTTCAGCCACCTGACGGCGTAGGAGTCACGGCTCCAATCGGTACCCCGCTTTCCGCACGGTGATGGTATGCTTCGGGGCGGCGGGATCGTCCTCGAGCTTGCGCCTGAGCTCGGCGATCTTGCAGACCGCTGCAACTCTGCAACGCTGACCGAACCCTGCCCCCTGGAGCCCGAATGAGCGCCCTCTCCGATTCCGTCACGACCATCGCCAAGAACCGCCTCGTCCTGGAGCTTCCCGCCCAGATCCGCGAGTGTCTCGGCCTCCTCTCCGACGACCAGATCTGGTGGCGGCCCAACGCCACGAGCAACTCGGTCGGCAACCTCGTCATCCACTTGTGCGGCTCTACCAGGCACTTTCTCGGCCGCGGGGTGGGCGGTAGCGGCTACGTCCGCGACCGCGACGCGGAGTTCGCCGCGAAGGGCCCGGTCCCCAAGGCCGAACTGATGAGAATGCTGGACGAGACGGCCGCGGAGACCGACCGGATCATCGGCGGGCTCGACGAGAAGCGGCTGCTGGAGAACACGCAGAACATCGAAGCCACGATGACGGTCATCTCGGCGATCATGCGGATGAGCCACCATTGGGCCTATCACGTGGGGCAGATCGTCTTCGTGACCAAGTCGCTGCGTGAGGGGAGCGTGCAGGACCTGTTCCGGAAGACTATGGTCAAGTAGAGGAAGGCCGTTAGCCGTTGGCCGTTAGGGCACCTAAAGCCTCGACGGCCTCCGGCTCATGACTTCGAACCCGTCCGCCGTGACGACGCAGTCGTCCTCGATGCGCACGCCCCATTCATTCGGCAGGTAGATCCCCGGCTCCACCGTCACGACCATTCCCGGCTCGAGTTGGAGCATGTTGCCTTCCACCTGGTAGGGCGGTTCGTGACCGTCCATCCCCATCCCGTGGCCCACCCGATGAGTGAAGAACTCGCCGAAGCCCGCCTCGCGGATGACGCGCCGCGCCGCGCGGTCCATCTCCTGGCACTGGACGCCGGGCCGGCCCAGCGACATGGTCGCCGTCTGCGCGTTGTGTACCGTGTTGTACACCTGCACGAACCGCGCGCTCGGCGCGTCGCCGAACCACTGGGTGCGCGTGATGTCCGACGTGTAGCCGTCGATCCGGCAGCCGACGTCGATCAACACGGGCATGTTGCGCTCCAGTCGCCGGTTCTCCGTCCCGCCGTGCGGCAGCGACGAGCCCGGCCCGAACTGGACCAGGCCGCCGCCGGACGAGCCGCGCTGGCTCATCTCGCGCGAGACCACTGCCGCGACCTCGCGGTCCGTGGCGCCCACGGCGAGCGACGCGAACGTGGCCGCGATCGCGTCTTCCGTGATGCGCACTGCCGCGCGGATCGCGGCCAACTCCTCCGGTTGTTTGAGGATGCGGAGCCGCTCGAAGACCGGCCCGCCGTTCTCCAGCCTGCGGCCGCGCAGCGCATCGGCCAGGCGCAGCGCAGTCTGGTACTCGGTGCTCGGCTCGATAGCGACCCGCGGGCCGCGCCACGGGGCCGCGGTGCGCGACACCAGCGCGAACGGGTCCTCCTGCTCCTCCCAGCCGCGCGCGTCGCCGATGGTCCCGCCGCGGCGCACGCGCTCCACCTCGAACGAGGGCGCCACGATGACCGGGTCGCCCGTTCGGGGAAGCAGCAGCGCTATCAGCCGCTCGCTCCGGCCGGGGTTGTAGCCGACGAGGTACTGGAAGTTGACGCTGGGCGTGGAGAAGAGCAGGTCGATGTTGCGCCGCGCCATCTCTTCCTGGGCGCGCTGCCGCCGGGCGCGGAAGACCTCGGGACCGAGGTCGGGTACGGTGCCTCGGACGGGACGGGAGGCGGGAGCGGCGCGGTCGAGGTTCGCGGTCACGAACGTGGCCGCCGAGGCGGCGAGGAAGTCGCGTCGATGCACGGGTTTGGCTTCTCTGGCTGAGGTTGTTGGCTCGGCCTATATTAGCCGCCGCAGGCCGTGCCACGATAGAGGGAGGCCGCATGCCATTGGGAGCGCGCGTCGTCGAGCGCAAAGGCAAGGTGCCCCGCGTCAGTTACCGCTGGGACGGGGAGACCGACATCCTCACCGGAGCCGTGAAGGGCATCGAGAAGGGTGGCGCCGGCCTCACCGGCTCGGTGGAGCTGGAGGGGAGCGACGGCTCGTTCATCCTGCTCGATGTGGCGGGCGGCGCGATCTGCGGCGTCGAGGTCGTCGTGTGGCCGGACGTGCGGACGGTGCAGACCCTCCAGCCGCCGGCCAACGTGAAGGAAGGGGAGGTCGTCCTGCCCACCCGGCGCTCGCAGCCGTCGGTCGCCGCGGTCGAGGTGGACACGGCGCTCACCATCGAGACCAATGCCGCCGAGTCGGTCTTTCACGTCCGCGTCGGGCCGGCCCGGCACCTCGAGGTCGTGCGAGTCGCGGACGGGCTGCTCGTCGAGGTGGACGAGCAGAGCGAGCTGGCCGGGTTGTGGCTGACCAACGTGCCGCCGTTCCCGGCCGACGAGCCGGCGGCATGATCACATCGATCATCCAGATCCGCTGCTCGCGCGACCTCATCCCCGAGACCGCCGAGGCTGTCGCCGAGATACCGGGCATCTCCGAGGTCTATTCGGTGTCCGGGGACTACGACCTGATCGCGATCCTGAAGGTCAAGGAATACGACGAGATCGCGCAGATCGTGACGGAGCAGCTGGTAAGGGTCCCGGGGATCGTCCGCACCAACACGATCAGCGCCTTCCGCGTCTACTCGAAGGCGGACCGCGAGTCCGGCTTCACCGGCGGCCGGAGATGAGCGGGCGGCACGGGTAGCTGGCAATGAGGGTCGCCCACCTTGCCGACGCGCACCTCGGCTTCCGCCAGTTCCAGCGGCTGGATCCCGAGGGTGTGAATCAGCGCGAGTCCGACGTCGCCACGGCGTTCCGGCGCGCCATCGACGCCGTGATCGCACGCGCGCCGGACGCCGTCGTTATCGCCGGCGACCTCTTCCACGCGGTGCGGCCGACCAATCGCTCGATCATCGAAGCCTTCACCCAGCTCTCGCGCCTGCGGTCCACGCTGCCTGACGCCCCGATCGTGCTCATCGCCGGGAACCACGACACGCCGCGCTCGATAGAGGCGGGGTCCATCCTCAAGCTCATGAGCAGCCTGGGGGTGGAGGTCGTGGATGACACGGCTCGCCGCATCGAGGTGCCGCGACTCGGCCTGTCGGTGCTCGCGGTCCCGCACGCCGCGCTGCTCGGCGACCGGTCCGGCCGCGACTGGCGCCCCGAAGGGCACGCGCGACACAACATCCTCGTTCTCCACCCCGAGATCGCGGGTCTCTTCCCGGAGAACGGCGCCAGCGACTACGGCGGCATCCGGGTCGAGGCCGAGGACCTGCACGCCGGGGAGTGGAGCTACGTCGCGCTCGGTCATTACCACGTGGTGCACCAGGTCGCGCCGCGGGCGTGGTACAGCGGATCGCTGGAGTACACCAGCCCGAACATCTGGGGCGAGGCGCAGGAAGAGCGGCGGCGCGACGTGTCCAAGGGTTTCCTCATCGCCGACCTCGAGACGGGCGCAGTCGAGCGCGTGCCTCTCCCGCCCGGGCGCGCGGTCCACGATCTCACGCGGCTGGACGGCGAAGGCATGACCTCGCCCGAGCTGGACGCGGCGATCCAGGGCCGGCTCGCCGAGTTGGCGGGTGGGGTGTCCGGCGCGGTGGTGCGCCTCGTGGTCGACAACGTTCCGCGAGCCATCGCGCACGCGCTCGACCACGCCGCGCTGCGGGCCGTGCGCGCTGAGGCGCTGCACTTCCATCTCGACCTTCGCCGTCCGGAGCCGGTGCGACGCAGCGCGGGCAACGCGGGGCCGGGCACCTCCCGCCCGCTTCCCCTGCGAGTGGAAGACTATCTCTCTCGCCGGCCTCTGGACGCCGAGCTGGACCGGAGCCGGCTGGTCGCGCTCGGTCGGTCCTATATGGACGCCGTCGAGCGCGCGGTACTAGAGGGCGGGGCGTAGCCTCATGCGCCTCCACCGGCTCCACCTGGTCAACTTCCGCCAGCACCGGGACACGGATATCGAGTTCGGCCCGGGGCTGACCGGGATCATCGGGCCGAACGGGACCGGGAAGAGCACGCTGCTCGAGGCGATCGCGTGGGCGATCTACGGCATGGAGGCGGCGCGCGGCACGCGGGACTCGATCCGCTGGCGCCGTGCCAAGGTGCGGTCCGAAGTCAAGGTGGAGCTGGAGTTCGGGCTTGGCGCCCACGAGTACCGGGTCGTTCGCACGCTGTACGGGGCGGACCTCTTCCTCGACGCCGCGCCGCAACCGATCGCCACCACGATCAACGAGGTCTCGAGTCGACTCACCCGGGTGCTCGGGATGTCACGCGACGAGTTCTTCAACACCTACTTCACCGGCCAGAAGGAGCTGGCCCTGATGGCCACGATGAAGCCGACCGAGCGCGGCCAGTTCCTGTCGCGGCTGCTCGGTTACGACAAGTTGCGCCTGGCGCAGGAGCGGGTGCGCCAGCGCCGGAGCGAGCTGAGGGCGGAGCTGTCCGCGATCGAGGTCGGCTGGCCCGATCCGGCCGCGCTGGCGGCGGAGCGCGAGCGCCGCGCGGCGGCGCGCGAGGAGGCGGCTCGCCGGCTGGCGGAGGCTGGCGACGCGCTCGACTCCACGCGTTCCGCGAGCGACCAGTACCTCCCGGTCTTCCGCGAGTTGACGGAGCTGCGCGAGCGGTACGGAGCGCTGGTCACGGAGCGGCGGGTGGCCGAGGAACGGGTGCGCCAGGTGGTCGAGCACATCGCGCGTCTCCAGGCCGAGCACGCGGCGGCCTCGGCCGCGCGGGCGGAGCTCGAAGGGCTCGCGCCGCGGGTGGCCGAGTACGAGCGGCAGCGGATCGCGCTCGCCGAGCAGGACGCGCTGGCGGGCGACGCAGCGCGGCGGGACAATCTGGAGACCCAGCTGGCTGAGATCGCGAAGCAGCGGGTGGAGCTGGAGCAGCGTCTCGGCGAGTCTCGCGGCGCGGCGGCGGAGGCTAGGGAGATCGTCGAGCGGCTCGAGACGGACCGCTTCGCCCAGGAGGATGCCGAGCGGGTCTACGAGGAGCGGCAGGCGGGATGGGTGCGGGAGCGGCAGGATGCGGAGTCGAAGCGACAGTCACTGCTCGACCAGTACCGTGACCTTGAGGCGCAGCGCGAGCGCATCATCGCCGCGGGTGAGACCGGAGTGTGCCCGACGTGCGGTCAGGCGCTCGGCGCGGAACACCTCCGCTCGGTCATGGATCTCCTCGACGCTCAGCTCGCGGAAGTCACGATGAACGGCCAGTACTTCCGGTCGCGCATGGATCAACTCCAGGCGCCTCCCGCCGACCTCGATGCGCTCGACGATCATCGCCGGCAGCTGGCCGAGGCCGTGGAGCGTGGCGCGCAGTCGCTCGCCGTTGCGACCCGCTCCGCCGAGGAGGCGATCGGGTTGGACAAGCAGCTCCGGCGGCTCGACGAACGGGCGGCGCGCCTCCGGGAGGAGATCTCGGCGCTGCGCGGCGGGTACGACGCCGGGCGGCGGGAGGAGATCCGGCGCGCGGTGGCCGAACTGGAACCCGGCGTGGCGCGGGCGCAGCGGCTGACGGCGGAAGCCGAGCGCGCGGTACGGCTTGCCGCCCTTCTCCACGAAGCCGAGGGGCAGCGTACCGTCTCGGTCGAGCAGCTGGCGGCCGCGGAGCGGGAGCTGACCGCGATGGCCTTCACGGAAGAGGGGTACCAGGCGGCGGCACACGAGATGCAGCGGCTCGAGACGGCGTGGCGGCGGGCGGAGCTGGACGTCGCGGTGGCGCGGGCCGAGTTCTCCGCGGCGTCGGACGCGCTGGCCGCGGCCGAGCGGGCCGAGCAGGAGGCGGTCGCGCGCGCCGCGCGCGTCGCGGCCGTCCAGAGCGATTTCCGGCTGCACAACGAGCTGGATCGCGCGCTGGGCGACCTGCGCGTCGAATTGAACCAGGAGATGCGCCCGGAGCTGGCGTCGCTGGCCGCCGACTTCCTGGCGGCGCTCACCGACGGCCGCTACGATGAGATCGACCTCGACGAGGAGTACCACGTCACCGTGCTGGAGGACGGTCAGCCGCAGCCGGTGATCTCGGGTGGCGAGGAGGACTTGACGAACCTCGTTCTGCGCTTCGCCGTAAGCCAGATGATCGCGGACCGGTCGGGTCAGCCGCTCTCGCTGCTGGTGCTGGACGAGATCTTCGGCTCGCTGGACGAGGCGCGCCGTACCCAGGTCGTCCATCTGCTCCGGGCGCTCGAGGCGCGCTTCCCGCAGGTCGTGCTCATCACTCACATCGAAGGGGTGCGCGAGAGTCTGGACCGCGTGCTGCGCGTGCGTTACGACGAGGCGGATGGCTGCGCGGTGGTGACAGAGGAGCGCACCCTGCCGCCGAACCTGGGGGGGGCCGATGCGGATGTGGCGGCCTGAGCGCGCGGCCCACGGGCCCCTGCCCGTGACCGAGCGCGACATCCCGGCCATGAACCGGCTCTTCTCCGACTCGTTCACCGACCGGTACCGGCGTGACGGGCTGGTCGGCGTGCGCGTACCGTTCCTGAATGACGCCATCTGGCGGTACGCTATCGCGGATGCGGGCGACGGCGCGATGGCCTGGCGCGACGAGGCCGACCGGCTGGTCGCGTTCAACATCGCACACCGTTCGGGCACCGAAGCCTGGATGGGGCCGTTGTGCGTGCGGCCCGATCGCCAGCTGGCCGGCCTTGGAAAGGAGGTCGTCATGGCGGCGATCGACTGGCTGAAGGCACGCGACGCCGCTACCATCGGCCTCGAGACGATGCCGCGCACCGTGGACAACATCGGCTTCTACAGCCGACTCGGATTCATCCCCGGCAACCTCACGCTCACCATGACGATCGAGACCGTCGCGCGCGGCCCTCGCGAAGGCGAGGCTGCGCTCCTCGGCGACCTGGACCCGCCGCGCCGGGCCGAACGGGTGGCGGAGATCGGCCGCCTGGTCGAGCTTCTCGCGCCCGGGTACGACTTCCGGCGCGAGATCGAACTGACGCTCGACCTGGCGCTCGGCGACGTGGTCACGGTCGAGCAGGGGGGGGCGCTCGCGGCGTTCGTGCTCTGTCACGCCACGCCGCTCGCGGAAGGAGGGGGCCGTGACGAGGTGCGAGTGCTCAAGGCGGCGGCGGTGGACGAGCAGGCGTTGCTGGCGGCCCTGGGCGTGGCCGGCGCGTGGGCGCATCGCTGCGGGAGCCGGAGGCTGGCGATCCGATGCCAGTCCTCGTACGGCGACGTCTACCGTACGCTCATCGGTCGCGGCTTCCGCGTCCGCTGGTCGGACCTGCGCATGACCCTGGACGGCTATCCCGAACGGCGCCCGGAGCGTGGAATCCTGTGGTCGAACTGGGAGATCTGACCGTGGCGGGGGAACTCCGGATGCGGTGCGGCGTACCGGGTACACTCGGCCGGCGTCGCACCGCTCCTCGCCCGGAGTAGCCAATGGCATCCCGTCTCGCAGTCTCGTTGCTGCTGATCGCGCCGCTTGTCGGCGTCCGGATGCTCGCGGCCCAGCACACCGGCGCGCCCCCCGGCGGCCAGCATCAGGGTGGGCAGCATCAGGGAGACACTCACGTCCATGGCGGTCAGCAGCCGGTGAGGCGCACGGCCGCCGATACGGCGGCGGCCTGCCGTCGTCCCGGGGCCGAGCAGCAGGTGGTGTGCCGCGGGTGGCTGGACACGGCGTTCGCCGGCATGCAACAGCGCGGGCAGCAGGTGATGGGCGTGGACCAGTACACCTCCTCGCACCGGTTCGACGATCTGCCCGATGGTGGCCGCATCGAGCTCCAGCGTGACGGCGCCGACCCCGCCGGCGCCGCGGCGATCCGCCGGCACTTCGCCGAGATCGCCGGCAAGTTCGCGGACGCCGACTTCGACGCGCCCGGCTTGGTGCACGCGCAGGACGTGCCGGGGACGCGCGTAATGGCCGCCAAGCGGTCGCTCATCACGTATACGGTGGAAGTCCTGCCGAGAGGGGCGGCGCTGCGGATCGCGAGTCGGGACTCCGAGGCGGTCGCGGCGATTCACCAGTTCCTGCAATTCCAGCGGCGAGAGCACGGGACGGGACAGCGGCCGTAGTGGCCCGAATCGGGACCACGGCTTGGGGACGCGGGTACTGAAGCACGCGGCCAGCCACGGTAGGCCCTAAAGAGTGCGTAACGCAATAAGTGAGTTGAATACGTTTCTGGCGCTCGGACCGGCTCTGAGGCCGCGCAGGGGCCGCCAAGCGCCAACTGCGCGCCGAATTCCCTTACGCACGCCATTCTCGTCCGTAACCCGACGACCGGCCGCCGCCAGCCCTTGCCGCAAGGAGTGATGGGGCGCACGTTTACGCCTGCGGCCAGTGCCCGCGGAGGGAGTGGCTTACGGGCTTTCTCGACGTCTGTATCGCCGTCGGTAAAAGCGGCCCAATTGCAGTTAAGAACTAGTTAGGCATCGCTCGGGCCACCCTTGCTGGCAGAGATCAGCGCCCTGCCTCGGAGCACCTCCTGCCCCTAGCCTCCGGTAACCCCCACCTTGGCCACGTCCGCACGGGCGTCGAGGAAGTTTAGCTTCTCCGCCCTTCTCGCTAGCGCCAGCGAACCGCCGGCCGAGACTGCACTCAGCAGAGTGATGGGACCAATTATTGCGAACATCAGCAGCCACGTCGGGAGATTGGTGGAGTTCGAGCCCGCAACAAACGGAACCATTCCCACCAACAGACCGGCCACCGCCCCCCAGGCGCCCACTCGTGTAGGCGACAACTCATCGAATCGGCGGCGGCGCTCTGCAATCCAAATCACCATGGAAAAGACCACAGCGCTGAGGAAGCCCGGGTACGCTCCCACCAATATCCACGGTTCATCCATGGACCCATCCGGATCCACGATCATCGATATCAGCAACCCAACCGGCACCCACACGACGGCCCAGGTCAGGCCCATCAAGACTGCACCGCGGATGCGTCTCAGCCACTTCTTCATTGCTACCTCCCTGTGCAATTGGATCTTCTACCATCGATGCTGCCGGTACGCCGAACTTCCTCCACTTGCCCCCAGAGCCGACTCGGCATTGATGACGCCGTCCGGCGAAGAACTGCAGCCGAAGGAGACACATATACTTTGTATCACAAAGTTATACTTTGTATAACAAAGTATTCTGCGTTAGTGCGATGCGCAACTTCTGCAGGTTGTTGGTTGAGCGATGCGATCGGCTTGGACTGGGCGCTGGCTGAGTCGAGCGTATCCGGGTTCAAGCCTCAGGTTTCGGGCCGCGGCGAGGCAGCTAGCGAAATCCGCTTACAGGGAGTCAGCGAAGAGGGCCCTGGAAGAGACGACCTCGGAGGCGCCCCCAGGTCCGACGATGCCCTGGTGCCAGGCCAAGAGTGCGCCTCTACCGTCGCGGGGCGATGCCTAACAAGCGTTTGCTGCTGTCGCGGTGTGAGCGGAGGGTCCGAGTCGTTCGTCTTGCAACTCACGACTCGGGTACGGCATCTTGGCCGCGCAGCAGAAACGCAAGTCGTTAGGCGGTGCGAATGGCAGTGTCCCCCGCTAGAGCGATGGCATGGCCCTAGAGTTTGCTTGGGATCCCAAGAAGGCCGCCAGCAATCTCCGGAAGCATGGCGTGAGCTTCGAGGAAGCGCTCACGGCCTTCGCCGACCCTCTCTCAATCACCATACCCGACCCCGAGCACTCAGCTGCAGAGGAGCGCTGCATTTTGGTGGGGCTCTCGGTCCGCGGTCGCCTGCTGGTGGTTGCGCATATCGAGGTAAGTGAGCAGATTCGCATTATCAACGCCCGACCGGCCACACGCGCCGAACGCGTGACCTATGAAGAAGACTAGGAAGCAGCCGATTGACCGCGACACCATGCGCCCCGAGTATGATTTCTCCGGCGGCGTGCGCGGCAAGTATGCTGGCCGATTCCCACGCGATGTGACGGTCGTGTTGCTCGAGCCCGACGTCGCAGCGGCCTATCCCGATTCCCAATCCGTCAACCGGGCTCTCCGCGCCATTCTGGATGCGGCGCCAGCTAGGCCGCGCCGCTCCCGTCGTCGCACCGCCTAACACCATTAAGAAGTTACCTGTCAAGGGGTCGCAGTAGTCCCATTGCGGCGAGCGCAGCTCGCCGCCGTCGTCCTTCCTGGTCACCTGCTCCTGCCGCGCGCGGCGAAGCGGCGAGTGCTTGAGTATCGGGTCGAACGTCACACACGGTGGCGTCCATGCGCCATTATGGGCTCATCAACTCGCGACCGTTGAGCGCGAGCCGTCGCCTCTCACCGAGACGGTCCCAGATACCTCCCTGGCACGACGATAACCGCCATGGAACTGTGGGAGCGAGACTATCTCGATCTCGAGGAGCCCGCGTTCATCGAGTTCCGTAGCAACCAGGGTGGTGAAAGCGTAGCCGCCGGCTGGGCACGCCGAGTTGACGCTGGATCGAGTGGCCCGTGGCTACTGCCGGGTTCGCCGAGTGAACCGACCGTTAGATGGGGTCACTCACCCGCGCTTCGCAGGCGCCGATGGCGCATACTGGATGAGGTTTTCGTGTCCTCACAACGAAGGCAGCTTGACAGCTGCGCCCACGTAGAAGGTGGCACCGGTTATTCTAGGAGATCTCAGTGAGCTGTGGCGGTGGGCGAGTACAGGTGCTTCTCCTCATCGCAGCTCTCCTAGGGGCAGCTCTGACGCCTTCGATTCCGAGGTGCCAAGCCCCGGCCAGCACGTGCGCTCAAGCTTGGCGGCGGGGCGCGGCCGCCGGGCGCGGGTTGCCGTGACCCGCCGCGGTCCGCACCATAACCAGGGAGGATGAACGGAGGTCGCGGTCATGCGCTTCACACTCGCGCTCGCCATCGCCGTGCCCGTCGCGATCGCGGTGCCGGGGTCGCGTCCGGATGCCGGCGCCACCGCGCCGCCGGGGGACATCGCGCTCGCCGGCGGCCAGCAGGGCTGGTCGTGTCCCGCCACGGGGTCCCTCGCCCGCCTGTCTTCCCTCCCTCCCGCCGTCGGCCGGCCGCTGCCAGCGGTCGCCGATTCCGCGCTGTTCGAGCGCAACGGCATCGAGCGGCTGTACTGGCGCGGCGACCTGAACGGTGACCGGCGCACCGACTTCATCGCCGACTACGGGTCCACCGGCTCGCAGGGCGCCGACTTCGCGGTGTTCGTGGGGTGCGGCGGCGGGCGCTACCTGCGCGCGCTGCACGTGTTCGCCACCACGCTCACCGTGCTCCAGTCCGCGGCGCTGGGATTCCGCGACCTGCGCGGCGACTTCGAGCTGACGGGCACGGACGTGCTCGACCTGGAGTTCTACCGCTGGACGGGATCGGGCTACGCGCGGCAGTGCGCCGCGGCGGCGCCGGTGGATTCGCTCGCCGCGCTCACCGGCTGCCCATGCTGCCGCTGACCGCTAGGACGCGGGCGCCGGCAGCTGCTTCGTGTGGTGCCGCACGTGGATGTCCGCCAAGCGGACGTAGTCCACGGATAGGAACTTCCTTCGTACCGGTCCGAGTATCTGGGCGGGGCATCGGCGCGTCAAGGACGTAGCGGGTCGGTGGGTGGGTTCGGGGCCAGCACGGGTTGCGGCTGGGCGCTGAAGCGGGCGGCGAGCGCTTGGCGGTGAGCGGCGGGCACGCCGAGAGGCCCCGGATCCGGATTTGGGAGCGGGGACGAGCGGGAATGGGCTACCGGACGAAGGGGCTACCGAGGTGGGGCGCCGGTGGCGAGGGCGGAGGGCCGGCGTCGGGCCCGGGGTGGACTTCGGGAGCGCGGGGCGAGCGCGAGGCCCGGGGCCCGGTGGGCGAGGATGCGGGTGATGACCGGGGGGTCGGTGATGACAGCCACGATGCGCATCAGGCCGGAACAGCGGGGCACCTGAGGGGGTCGACCTCGAAGATGCGCCGGAGCAACTGGGCCGAGCGGTGGCAGGCGGCCCGCAGGGACCAGTTTACCGGATCAGTGATCACGACGGGGGCCTCGACGCGCCCCTCGCCCTCCGTCGCATGCGCCGTCGACCGTCGCTGATCGGGCGTTCTGGAAGCAAGCAGACCTCTTTGCATAACCGTAACTATATTACGCGAAGATCAATAGTCGCCGACGATCGCGTCGGCCTCGATCTCGACCAGCATCTCCGGGTCCACCAGCCCGCTCACTTCCACCATCGAAGTGGCGGGCCGGATCTCCCCGAAGACCTCACCGTGGGCCTTCCCCACCAGCTGCCAGTCGCTGATCCGACGAACGTACATCCGGGTACGCACCACGTCCTTCATGCCGGCTCCCGCCTGGGCGAGCGCCGCCTCGATGTTGCGCAGCGCCTGCATCGCCTGCGCGTATGGGTCCCCGTAGCCGACGAGTTTTCCGCTCGCATCGGTCGCCGTCGTGCCCGCCACGTGGATCACGTTCCCGACCCGCACGGCGCGCGAGTAGCCGACGATCGGCTCCCACGGCGTTCCGCTGGAGATGTTCTGCCTCACGTCGTCGCCGTTCCAGCGTAGAGGTCCGACGACCGGTACCGCTCCAGCGCCTGCTTCACGAGCAGCTTGACCATCACCGCGAGCGGCACCGCCACCAGCAGCCCCACGAAGCCGAGCAGGCTGCCGAACAGCGCCAGCGCGATCATCACCCACACCGGATCGAGGCCCACCGACTTGCCGACGATGCGGGGCCCGGTGATCGACCCGTCCACGAACTGCACCACCCCGAAGACGACCACCAGCTTGAGGAGCGAGGGCCACACCGAGCCCGAAACGAGCGCCAACAGCACGCCGGGGATGATGCTGATCGGCAGGCCGATGTAGGGGACGAGGTTCCCGATCCCCGCGATCACGCCGACCAGCAGCGCGCCCGGAAAGCCGAGGATCGCGAGGGCGCCGCCCGTCAGCACCGCCACCAGCGAAGCCTCGGCGAGCTGGCCGCGCACGTAGCGGCCGAGGAGGCGGTCGTACTCGGCAAGGAAACCGAACAGGCCGGCGCGCTTCGCGGGGGGGACCAGTTCCTCCATCCGGGCGGTGAACTTGTTCCACGACTTGAGGAGGTAGAAGGTCACCACCGGCGTGACGATCAGGTATCCGAGGACGGTTAACGCCACGCTGACGCCCTTGCCGACCCCCAGCAGCGCCGACCACATCCGGCGGGCGATCTCCGCCCAGCGCGCATTCACCATGCCCACGAGGTCCGCGGGCTGGAGGTTCCGCAAACCCTCAGCCTGGCTCTCCGATAGGATGCTCCCGCTGGAGGCCAGGAAGCGGGTCCGCAGC
>JAUYOW010000318.1 GCA_030697825.1 Gemmatimonadales bacterium
ACCCAGACGAGCATCGCCGGCCCCACCGCGCCACCGGTCTGGCGGAGCACCGTCGCCGGGACGATGAAGATGCCGGACCCGATCACCAAGCCGACGACGAGGAGGATGAGGTCGCCGAGGCGGAGGGTGCGGCGGAGGTCAGTGCCCGACAGCGAGGCCGTCCTTGCGGGGATCGGAGCCCGCCGCCCATCCCCGTGCCAGACGCATCACCGCCTGCGCGCCCCCGAAGCTCGAGGTGGGATCCACGACTATCTCGTGGCCCATCGCGGCAAGCTGCCGCCGCACCGCATCGCTGATGGGCGGCTCGAGGATGAGGCGGCGCCCCGATAGGTGCCGGAATCGCGGCGCGTCGATCGCCGCCTGCAGGTCCATCCCGAAGACCAGCAGGTTGACCAGGACCTGCACGTCGTGCTCCGACGCTGCGCCTGGGACTCAGCCGATTCGGTCGTCATGGCTAGCAGAATGGGGATCACTACCCTGCGTGCACCTCGCATCGGGGCCTTTCGTCTGGCAGATTGATGATTGCGAATACATGCTTCCGCCGGTTCCCGTCAAGTTGAGGTTTCGTGCAGACATGTTCGTTGGGGCCCGGCGTCCCCTCGGTGACCGTCGTCGGTTTCGGCGGCATGCCGCTCTCAATCACCGGGCGGCCGGACGAAACGACCGGCATCAGCGTCATCCACGCCGCGCTCGACGCCGGCATGACGCTGATCGACACCGCCGACGTGTATTGTTTCGACGACGGCGACATGGGACACAACGAACGGCTGATCGCGAAGGCGCTGGGTAGCTGGCCCGGCGACCGGTACCGCGTCATCGTCGCCACCAAGGGCGGGCTCACCCGGCCACAGGGGCGCTGGGAACAGAGCGCGCGGCCCGACCGCCTCAAGCTCGCGTGCGAGCGGTCGCTCGCCGCGCTCGCCGTGGAACGCATCGATCTCTATCAGCTGCACGCCCCCGACCCGGCCGTTCCTTTCGCCGATAGCGTGGGCGCTCTGGCCGAGCTTCAGCGCGGGGGCAAGATCCGATGGGTGGGGCTTTCCAACGTTTCGGTGGATGAGATCATCGAGGCGGGCGAGATCGTGACCGTCGTTTCAGTGCAGAACCGGCTGAACCCGTTCTTCCGCGAGGCCATCGCCGAGGGCGTGGTAGCGCACTGCGGCCGTAACGGCATCGCGTTCATGGCGTACAGTCCGGTGGGCGGCGGACGGCTCAACAAGAAGCTGCCGGGCCACCCCGTCGCGAGCGGGATCGCGAAGAAACGCGGCGTTTCGGCGCACGCAGTCGTGTTGGCCTGGGTGCTGGCGCAAGACTCGTCGGTGATCGCGATCCCGGGAGCGCGCACCCCCGAGCACGCCCGTGATTCGGCCACCGCGGCGGCCGTCGCGCTGGATCCGGAGGAGCTGGACGCGATAGACCGCGCCGAGTTCTCACGCGCGTGACCGGCGTTGGCGGGATCCTGTCCAGGGAACGTATGCGGGGAGCCGCTGCCGGCCTCGTGGCAGGCACGATCGGTTGGCTCGCGTTCACGGTCGTCGCCGTGGGCTGGATGTGGCCTCTCCCCGTCGCCGCCCTCATCGGCGCGGTCCTCGGAGCGACGCGATGGCGGCGATTGCTCTGGATCACGGCAGGCATCGGCACCGGCCTCGCGTTCCTCGTGGCCTACACGCCGGTCATCGTGGCACCGGCCCACCGGCTGATCCGATCCGACCCGCTCGGCCCGCGCGCGGCGGATGCGGTCGTCGTCCTGTCCGCGGGTCTCAACGAAGACGCGCTCATCTCCGGTGACGGGGCGGACCGCATTCTGACCGGGTTGCGGCTCGTCCTGGAGCACGCGGCGCCCAGGCTCGTCGTCACCAGGCTTCATAGAAAAGTCGGCCGTGGAGAGGTCACATCGGAAGATGATCAACGGCGCCTCGTCGCGCTCGCCCACGACAGCATCGCGCTGTTCTCGGTGGACTCCGTCACCACCACGCGCGAAGAGGCGCTGCGCTTCGCGGTACTGGCGCGGCGCGAGGGATGGACGTCGGTGATCGTGGTGACGTCCCCGCTGCACACCAGCCGCGCGTGCGCCACGTTCGAGAAGGCCGGCTTCCGGGTGACCTGCGTGACGAGCGAATCGCGGGAGTTCGCCGTGCGAGCGTTGCGCGCCCCGAGGGATCGGCTGGCCGCCTTCCGCCACTGGGTCTACGAGGTGGCAGGCCATGCGAAGTACCGCTGGAAGGGCTGGATCTAGAGGCGGTGCGCCTACCTCCCCGTGTACATGATCCGGTAGATCCTTCCGCCACGGTCGTCGGTCACGTAGAGCGACCCATCCGGTCCCACCGCGACGCCAGTCGGACGGTGCGCCGCCTGGCCCGTGCCGGTCCGGAACCCCTCGGCAAAGACCGTGTATGTGCCACCAGCCTCGCCGCGCGCGAACGGCACGAACCCGACGTTGTAACCCTGCTGGGGGAGCGGCGCCCGGTTCCATGACCCGTGGAAGGCTATGAACGCTCCGCCGCGGTACTCGGCCGGGAACGCCGGAGGCGTCTGCAACTGCGTCCCCGGGTAGAACGCGATGCCGTTCGGCGCCCAGTGTGCCGGGAACGCTACCAGCGGACGCGGCGCGAACGCGCAGCGACCCGCCGTGCGGCCGTCACCGCCATACTCGGGCGCGAGGACCTTCTGCTGAAGCTCCCGGTCGTAGTAGCAGTACGGCCAGCCGTAGTCCCCGCCCTGCTCGATGCGGAACAGTTCCTCCGCCGGAGTCTCGGCGTTCTGCTCGTCCGTGAAGAGCTGCGGCCAGTTGTCCCGGAGCTGGTCGCGTCCGTGCTGCGCGCCGTAGACCGCGCCGGCGGGATCAGTCGTGATCGCCACTACGTTTCGCAGGCCCCGAGCGAAGTGCACGCCGTCGGACTGTCGCTGGCGAAGCCGGCTCGGGTCGAAGCGCCAGATGCCGCCCGCGCTGTCGAGCAGGGTGCACGGGTCCCGCCCCGGCGAGCCCGCCTGGCGGTCGCGCTCCTGGCAGGAGTTGGAGGGCGCACCGATGTTGACGTACAGCGCTCCGTCGCGGCCGAGGGCGATGCTCTTCGCCGCGTGCTGCCTCCGGGAGATGAGGCCGGAGACGATCGTATCCGGCGGCCCCTGAGGCTCGAGCTGGCCGGCCCGCCAGGGCCACCGCACTATCGCATCGTCGAGCGCGAAGTAGAGGAAGCCGCCGCCCAGCGCGATACCGTTGCCCGAACCCGGGCCGAAACGGCGCCGCGTTTCGGCCACCCCGTCGCCGTCCTCGTCGCGCAACGAGGCCACCCCGCCACCGTTCCCCTGGAGCGCCACGAAGAGATCGCCGTTAGGTGCGACCGCGATGTGCCGCGCCCGGCCGATGCTGTCGGTGACGAACAGCGCGCAAAAGCCGCGCGGCAGGGTGAGGCCGGCGTTGTCCGCCGCGCAGGCGGGCGGTCGCGACTGCGCCGGGAGGTTGCCGGTGAGCACCGAGAGCGTCGCGAGCAGGGCGAATGGCGGGTGGGTAGCGTTCATGGCGTCACTCTACCACATCCCCAACGGCGAGCGCCAGTCCGGTGAAGGTGTGTCATCCCGGAACGCCAGACCGTCTCCGATGGAGGACGTTCCAGCTCCCAAAGCCCCCACCGGTGCCTGGCACGAGGGTTGCATTCCCGTTGGGGCATGAACGCGAGCCGTCTCGCCGTCCTCGCCCTCGCGGCCTCGCTCCTCGGAGCGATGTTGCCCGCGATGCTCCGAGCCCAGAGCGGCAAGGTCGATGAGGTCGAGCGTTCGCGCGACCGCGACTCGCGGGGCCGCAACGGCAACCGAGGGAACGACGACGACGGTGACGGCGGCGGGTGGTTCATCTTCCGGATCATCGGAGACCTGATCTTCGGGAGCGGCGACCCGGACCCCCACCCGCCCGTTCCACCCAGGCCGCGCGCCCCCACGACGGGCCAGGGCTATCTCCCGTATCCGTACGCCGACCGTCGCGCCCGGGAGGCTTTCGTGCTGCGCGATGTGCGTCAGGGCCGCACCTTCGGCTCGGTCTCGGGCGCGTACTTCCGCGATGACGTCTCGACGCTCCGTGCGGGGCACTTCGCGCTCGAGGGCGCCAGCGGAGCGGCGTATGGCTCTCTGGAGTACGACTACCACCGCGAGCCCAAGGCGAATGAGACCGACTACTTGCACCTGTGGCGCGCCGGTGTCGGCGCCATGCCCCGGCTGGGACAGATCGGGTACCTGAGAGTCGGGGTCGCGGCGCGGGGTGTTGTCCTGGACGACGGAGACGGAGCCGCGGGCCCGGAGCTGGAGCTTGGCGCCAAGATCTTCCCGCTACGCCCGTGGGCCGTGAGCGCGACCGGCCGGGTGGCCACCCTCTCGTGGGACGGCCAGTCGTGGTTCGGTTTTTCTCAGTGGGCTGCCACGGCCTCGGTCTTCGCCGGCCCCGTCGAGATCGAGGGCGGAGCGCACTGGACGCGCATCGGCAGCGCGCCCGCCTTCTACGGCCCCACCCTGGGCGCGCGGATCTGGTTCTAGCCTGAGACGCCTAACGGCCAACGGCCAACGGCTAACGGCTTTCTTTCCTATCCACGACATACTGATTGCGCTGCGCCGCGGGTAACAGCCTGAGGTCGAGGATGTTGACGTGCTCCGGGAGATTCACGATGTACGCCACCGCATCCGCGACGTCGGCGGCGGTGAGCGGAGTGAAGCCCTCGTAGGTCTTCCCGGCGCGTTCCGCGTTCCCCTTGAACCGCACCATCGCGAACTCGGTCCGAACGTAGCCGGGGTCCACGATCGACACCTTGATGCCCGTACCCGCGAGGTCAACACTCATCGCCTCGTTGAGCGCGGTCACCGCGAACTTGGACGCGTTGTATACGTTCCCCAAAGGATAAACCTGGCGCCCCGCCGTGCTCCCCAGGTTCACCACGTGGCCTCGATCCCGCTTCACCATGAGCGGCAGGACCGCGCGCGTGACGTTGAGCAGCCCTTTCACGTTGGTGTCTATCATGAGGTCCCAGTCGGCAGGGTCCCCTTCCTGGATCTTCGTCATCCCGGATGCCAGACCCGCGTTGTTGACCAGGATGTCGGGCGCCGCGCCGTCGCGCTCGAGCTCCTGCGCCGCGCCCGTCACGGCCGCGCGGCTACGGACGTCCACCTTCGCGACGCTCACCTTCACGCCGTGCGCCTTCGTCAGCTCGGCGGCGAGCTTCTCCAGGCGGTCCAGCCGGCGCGCCCACAGGACGAGGTGGCACCCCTCGGACGCGAAACGGCGGGCGATGGCGAGCCCGATGCCCGAGCTGGCACCGGTGATGAGGGCGAGCTTGCCTGTGATACGGCTCATTCGACTCCCGGTGGGTTCGAGGCCCGGAGAAGATAACGCGGCGGGCTCGCCGGCAGGGCGCGCGTCGTTCCGTGGCTTGGGCGCCCGGTGCGGGGAGCGCTGGCCCGCGCCCACCGGCGGGCGTAGTTTCCATTGCCCTTTAAACCGCTCCGAGGTCCACATGGTCCGCCTTCGCATCCTCGCGCTAGCCCTGGTCGCCGCGCTCCCGCTCGCCCGCGCCGCGGCGCAACAACCCGCGCGCCACGCCATCACCCATGAGGACGTTTACCTCATGAAGCGGATCGGCGCGCCGGTGTTGAGCCCGGACGGACGCTGGGCCGTCTTCTCAATGACGGAGCCATCGTACCCCGAGGCGGACGCCGTCAGCGACCTCTGGCTCGTGCCCACCGACGGCAGCGCCGAGCCGCGGCGGATCACCAACACGAAAGGCGGCGAAGGCGGTGCGACGTGGAGCCCGGACGGGCGGCGCATCGCGTTCACCGCGCGCCGCGAGGGCGATGACGCGTCCCAGGTCTACGTGCTGAATGTTGCCGAAGGCGGCGAGGCCCAGCGTGTCACCAACATCTCGACCGGCGCCGGCAGCCCGCGCTGGCGCCCCGACGGCCGCGCGATCCTCCTCTCCAGCATGGTGTATCCCGGCGCCGCGAACGACTCGGCCAACCGGGCCGCGGCCGCGGAGCGCCGGGCCCGCAAGTACAACGCGCGCGTCTACGAGTCGTCGCCGATCCGGCTCTGGGACCGCTGGCTCGACGACCGCAGGCCAAGTCTCTTCGTTCAGCCGCTCGACCCGGGGGCGCCGGGGACGCCGGCCCGCGACATCCTCGCGGGCTCGCAGCTCGTCGCGGGCGCCGGGTTCGGTGGCCAGCTTGGCAACAGCGGCGAAGACCTCGCGGCGGCTTGGACCCCCGACGGAGGCGGCGTGGTCTTCGCCGCGACGATCAACCGCACCGAGTGGACCTACGCCGACGTCGTACAAGCGCTCTGGCTGGTGGCCGCCTCCGGCGGCGAGCCTCGGCGCCTAACGGAAGGGAATGGCGACTTCGCTTCCCCGCGTTTCCGCCCCGACGGCCGGGCGCTGTACGCCATCATGACCCCGACCAACGAGCGCACCTTCAACAACCAGCGGCTGGTGATGTGGCAGTGGCCGGCCTCCGGCACGCCTCAGGTGGTGGCTGGCGGCGCCGAGCGGTCCGTCGGCTCTTGGGACATAAGCCCCGACAGCCGCACCGTCTATTTCCTGTCGGAGACCGAAGGTCACAGCAAGCTTTTCCGCGTACCCACAACCGGCGGCGCGGCGCTCGAGGTTGGCGCGCTAACGAGCGGGACGTACGGCGGCCTCTCGGTCGAGGGGACCGGTGCCGCGGCTCAGCTGGCCGCGACCTGGGAGAGCGCGCTGAGCCCCGCGGAGATCGGGCGCATCGACCCAGCTACCGGGCGGTTCACTCCGCTCACCCGCTTCAACGCCGAGCGGGTGGCGCGCATCGACTGGCAGCCGCTGCGTGAGTTCTGGTTCACCACCAGCCGAGGCAAGCGCATCCATAGTTTCATCGCGCTGCCGCCCGCGTTCGACTCCACGCGGAAGTACCCGCTCTTCGTGTTGATCCACGGCGGCGCGGCCAACATGTGGACCGACAACTTCGGCCTGCGCTGGAACCCGCACCTCCTCGGCAGCCCCGGCTACGTCATGCTGATGACCGACTACACCGGCTCGACCGGCTACGGCGAGCGGTTCTCCCAGGATATCCAGTTCGACCCGCTCGAGGGCCCGGCCAACGAGCTCAACGAGGCCGCCGACGAGGCGATCAGACGGTTCGCTTTCATCGACGCGGCGCGCCAGGTGGCGGGCGGGGCGAGCTACGGCGGGCACCTCACCAACTGGCTCGCGGTGACCACCACCCGTTACCGCGCGCTAATCAGCCACGCCGGCGAGTGGGACCTCGAGACCCAGTGGGCGACCAGCGACTACAACTACGACCGTGAGCGCAACGTGGGCGGGCCCCCCTGGACCGACGTGGCGCTCTGGCGCACCCAGAGTCCCATGCGCCGCGCCGCCAACCTGCACACGCCGGTGCTGGTCTCGGTCGGCGAGCGCGATTTCAGGGTACCGATGAACAACGCGCTGGAGTTCTGGACCGCGCTCCAGCGCCAGCGCGTGCCGAGCAAGCTGATCGTCTGGCCTAACGAGAACCATTGGATACTGAACGGCGAGAACAGCCGCTTCTGGTACCGGGAGCTCCACGCCTGGCTGGCGCGGTGGCTGACGGATGGAACCCCGGCGGGCGGCCGTTAGCCGCGTGGAGCCGCTGCGGTTGGACCGGGTGCTGATTCCGCGTTGGCTCAGGGCGCTGCGCGACGAGCGACGGGCGTTAGGGTGGAAAGGACTGCTCAGGAAGCGCGGCTGGTCGCTGGTGGCCGCGGTGATCGTGTTCTACCTGGTCCGTGACGTCATACTGTACCTGCTCATTCCAGCGGGACTCATGGCCTGGCTGTTCCGGTAGCCCGGACCGGTCTGCGCGAAGGGTTTACATGAGGCGTGCCCCTATTGCGGGTGCGGCCGTACTTCCTCCAGCAGGCGCGCGAAGCGGGGATCGGGGCGGAGCGGACCGAAGATCGGGTCCTGGAGCAGCCCCCAGACAGTGCCGGTGAACTCTCTCGTCGACAGGTAACGCTGGCCCCGCGGTAGCCGCTCGAGCGCCTCCAAAGCCTCGGCTCGCAGGCCGAGCCCCAAGCTGAGGCGCGCCACCCATTGGAGCGCGGCCGGAGCGGTATCCGGCCGCGCCCGCCGGCGCTCCAGGAGGGCGCGTGCGGGCGCGCTGTCACCTAACGCGATGGTGTAGAGCGCCCGCGCCGCCTCGTAGGGGCCGCCGCCGGCCTGCTCCGCCTGGGCTAGGTCTGCCAGCGCACCGACTCCGTTGCCACGGAGGAACCGGACGCCCGCGCGGCTCTCGAAAGCCGGAGCCCAGGGCCCCAGCGCCAACGCCGTGTCCAGCCGCGCCTCCGCCTCCGGCAGCTGGCCCGCGCTCCTCGCCAGCGTGCCCAGGTGGCGCCAGGTGTTACGAAGATCGGGGTCGAGACTCAGCGCCCGCCGGAGCAGCGGCTCGCCGGCCTGTGGATCCGCGAGACTCGAGGTGCCATACATGGTGCCGAACCAGTGATACAGTTCGGCGTTGAGTGAGTCGAGGCGGAGCGCCCGCTCGTAGCTGGAGCGCGCCCCGGCATAGTCGACCAGGTGTACCAGCCACGCGCCTTGCGCGAACCAGGTGTCGGCCGACAACGAGTCCAGGGCCAGCGCCCGCCGCGCGGCCGCGCCCGCGAGGGAAAGCACGGAGTCCGCCGGAATCTCCCGGTACCACCCCCAACTGAACCGGGCCGTGTGCATCAGGCTGATGCGCGCCCACGCCGCCGCGAAGCCGGAATCGAGTCGCACCGCGTTGCTGTACGCCTCGAGCGCCTGGGTGGCGTCCTGCTCGGTCCGCCGCTTGAACACGGAGTTGCCGTACAGGTAGAGCCGGTAGGCCTCGTTGCTCCGCGTGGGCCGCCGCGCCAGGGTGGCCCGCTCGACGGGGCTGAGCCTGCCGCCCACCACGACCGCCACCGACTCCGCCACCTCCGCCTGCACCGCGAAGACGTCCGCGTCGCGGCGCGGGAAGCGCGAGGCCCAGATCTCTTCACCGGTGCTGGTCCGGACCAGCTCTACGTTGACGAGCAGCTGCGAGCCCGCGTGCCGCACGCTGCCATGGACGAACCACGCCACGTTGAGCCGCCGCGCCGCGTCGAAGGGGTCCGGCGTGCGGCGCCACTGCGCCTCGACCAGGCCCCGCGCCTTGACCTGCAACCGGCCCAACTGGGTGAGCCGGTTGCCGACCTCCTCCGTCATCCCCTCGGCCAGATACGCGTCGGTCGAGTCGGGCGACCGGTTCTGGAACGGCAGTACGGCCACGCTGGTTGGCGCGGGCGGCGGCGCCGCCGCGACGCGTGCCACGGGCTGCGACCGGCAGGGGGGCGGCGAGCCGTCGGGACACTGCGCGGCGGCAGGCCGCACGACTGCGGTCGCGCTGACGCACCAGAGAAGAAGGAAACGGGAGTTCACGCCCCGCCATAGTGCGCGACCTGCTCCCTCCTGTCCAGAGCCAGGCAGCAAGCGACCCACTGCCCCAAGCCGGCGCGCCGGCGCGTTCCCCGCGCCCCACGCCCCAGGCCGCCAACCCGCGCCCGCTTGCGCCCTGATCCAAATGGCAGTAGAATGCCTGCCATCTGGCAGGAGGCGGCTTGACGACCACCCAGCGCATCATCGACAACCTCGGCGGCCCGCGCGCCCTGCGCGGCAAGGTCGCCACCCTGAACGACCTGCGCACGAAGCTGAGGGAGGGACTGCCGTACGCGGCGTTCGAGACCCTGAGCGCCAGGTACGACATCGGCACCAAGGAGATGACGGCGATTCTGGCCGTGCCCCCAAGGACGCTCGCCCGGCGCAAGAAGGAACGGAGGTTCCGGGCCGACGAGTCCGACCGGCTCTTCCGGCTGAGCCGAGTCGTCGCCATGGCGGAGGAGACGCTCGGCAGCCGGGAGAAGGCCACCCGATGGCTGCACGCGCCCAACCGCGCCCTCGGCAACGAGGCACCGCTCGCGCAGGTGGACACCGACCTGGGCGCGCGGCAGGTCGAGGACCTGCTGCTCCGTATCGCCCACGGCGTCCACAGCTAGTGAGGGTGTGGCGGGTGTCCCGGAGGGCGCACGCCGCCTTCGATGGAGAAGGGGCGCGCCTGGCCGGTGGCCGCTGGAACCATCGTGGCACGCCGGTCCTGTACACCTCGGCCACGCTGTCGTTGGCCGCGCTCGAATACTTCGTGAACCTCGATCCGAGCGACGCACCCGACGACCTCGTCGCCACCTCCGCCGACGTCCCGGACGGCCTTGCGCTTACGGCCGTGCGCGAGAAAGGCCTTCCAAGCGGCTGGCGCGGCTACCCCGCGCCCGAGGCGCTCGCGGACCTCGGAACCGAATGGGCGCGGCGGCGTTCCACCGCCGTTCTGGCGGTTCCGTCGGCCGTCGTGCCGCCGGAGACGAACTACCTGCTGAACCCGGCGCACCCGGAGTCCCGCAGGATCTCCGTGGGGCGACCCGAGGCCTTCTCGCTCGACCCGAGGATGCGGAAGTAGCTTGATGCCGGCCCCTTCCCACCAAGGAGAACGCCCAATGCGCCGCGTGTCGCTCGCCGCCGCCCTCACCTTCCTCGCGTCGATCGCGGCCGCCCAGCAGCCCGCCGACCGCACCGCTATCCGCCTCGACCAGCTCAAGCGCGACGTCCAGCGCGAGATAGACGGCCGCCAGCAGTTCACCCAGCAGATGGTGGACCGGATCTTCAGCTACGGGGAGCTGGGCTTCCAGGAGGTCGAGACCTCGCGCTTCCTGGTCCAGCTCCTGCGCGACAGCGGCTTCACCGTCCGGGAGGGCGTGGCCGGCATCCCGACCGCGTGGGTCGCCTCGTGGGGCTCCGGGCATCCGGTCATTTCGTTAGGCTCCGACATCGACGACATCCCGCAGGCCTCCCAGTGGCCCGCGGTAGCCTGTCACAGCGCGATGGTGGACGGCGCGCCGGGCCACGGCGAAGGACACAACTCGGGCCAAGCCGTGAACATCACCGCGGCTCTCGCGGTGCGTGCGGTGCTGCGGCGCGAGCGCCTGCCGGGGACGATCCAGATCTGGCCGGGCGTAGCGGAAGAGCTGGTCGGCGCCAAGGCGTACTTTGTGCGTGAGGGGCTGTTCCGGGACGTCGACCTGGTGCTCTTCTCGCATGTGTCGAGCAACCTGTCGACGTCGTGGGGAGACATCGAGGGCACCGGCCTCGTCTCCGTCGAGTTCAGCTTCGAGGGGCAGAGCGCCCACGCGGCGGGCGGGCCATGGCGGGGGCGGAGCGCGCTCGACGCCGTCGAGCTCATGAACACCGGCTGGAACTACCGCCGGGAGCACCTCCGGCTCCAGCACCGCTCGCACTACGTGATCACCGGCGGAGGAGACCAACCCAACGTCGTGCCGCCGCGCGCCTCGGTGTGGTACTACTTCCGCGAGCTGGACTATCCGCACATCCAGGAGCTGTTCGCGATCGGCGACACCATCGCCCGCGCCGCGGCGATGATGACCGGCACGCGGCTCGCCAGCACCCGCATCCTCGGCTCGGCCTGGCCCGCGCACTTCAACCGTGTGATCGCGGAGACCATGTACCGGAACATCCAGCAGGTGGGGCTGCCGGAGTGGAGCGAAGCCGACCAGACGCTGGCGCACGCGGTGCAGCGCGAGGTGGGCGCGCCCGACAGCGGGCTCGCCATGCGGCTGGACAGTCTGCGGCCCGCGTTGCGCGAGTCCGACCGGCGGGGAGGCGGCTCCGACGACATCGGCGACGTGTCGTGGAACGTGCCCACCATCACGCTGCGATTCCCGTCCAACATCCCCGGGCTGCCGGGCCACAACTGGTCCAACGCCATCTCCATGGCGACGCCCATCGCCCACCAGGGCGCGACGGCCGGCGCGAAGGCGATGGCGATGACGATGCTGGACTTCGTCCTGCGGCCGGCGCTGGTGGACTCCGCGTGGGGCTACTTCCGGAACGTCCAGACCAGGACCATCCACTACCAGCCGCTCATGCGCCCCGAGGACACCCCCGCGATCGAGCTCAACACCGCCACGATGGCCCGCTATCGGCCGCAGCTGCAGCGGTACTACTACGACCCGACGCGGTACCGCACCTACCTCGAGCAGCTCGGCATTCAGTACCCCACAGTTAGG
>JAUYOW010000319.1 GCA_030697825.1 Gemmatimonadales bacterium
GCAGCGGTGGTGAGGTCGTAGCATAGGGCCGCGCGCACGCCGGGCACCTTGTTGGCCGCCATCGAGCTTCCGATCCCCGCGCCGTCCACCATGATCCCCCGCCAGGCCCGGCCGTCCACTACGGCTCTGGCAACAGCAACGGCGAAGTCGGGATAGTCCACGGGGTCCGTGCCAAAGGTGCCCACGTCGAGGACATCATGTCCCAACTCCGCGAGCACACCTTTCAGGTGCTCCTTCATCGGGAATCCGCCGTGGTCGGCGCCGAGGGCGATCGTCGGGAGCCGGGAGGCGGGAGCCGTACCCGCGTCGCGCGTGGAAGGTACGGCTCCCGGCTCCCGGCTCCCGTCACCCGTACTGACGAGGGCCACGCCGAGCTGCTTTGCCAGGTCCCGCGCCGCGGGCGTCACGACCGCGCCCTTCGCCACGGCGAGCGTGCGGGCGCCGCCGGCCGCGCGCCGGACGTCCGCCTCGGTTATCGCGCGCGCCTTGCTCACCGAGGCCTCGGCCCGATCGTGGGGGTGGTGTGGTAGAGCTGCTGGATAGTGTACTTGTCAGCCGGCGTGAGCGACCGGCGCCGGGGCTGCGGGTACATCAGGTCCGCGACGTCGGGACTGTGGGAGAGCAGTCCGAGGGCGTGACCCAGCTCGTGGGCGGTCACGAAGTGGTAGCACCCGGCGACCGCGACCGAGTCGGTGGAGACCGGCGAGACGTACGCGTGCATGGGCGCGTCGAGGGCCGTGTTCAGCGTGTCGAACTGGGTGACGCCGCGGCAGGCGCCCACCGAGTCCGCCGCAACGACGACAGCTCCCGCGGCGGGCGGCAGGACCGGCGGGTTGCGCATGATGATGTCGGCCTGGGTCGAGTCGGACGTCAGGGTCATCGAAAGCTCGTTGCAGCGGAACGCGTTCGCCCAGAGCTGCATCGCCGCGACCGTGTTCGCCTGCAGCTCGCCCACCGGCTCGGCGTAGATGCGCACCGGGAGATAGGAGCCGGGCCAGCGGAAGATGAAAGCCGTGTCTGACGCCAGGGAGAATCCGTAACCCGACACGTTGGGCTCGAAGCAGGCGCCGGGGCCGACGTTGTCGCTGCACGCAACGCCGACCACCAGCGCGGCGGACGTGGCGATCCACCAGCCCCTTCTCACGCTGCCGCCGTCTCTCGCATGAGCAGCCGCTTCACCACCACCGCACCGAGCAGCACCAGCCCGAAGGTGCAGACGATGACCGGGCCGGTGGGCCAGTCGTTCCAGTAGGAGAGCGCGAGACCTCCGGTGGACGCGACCGCTCCGGTCGTCCACGCGATGATCGTGAGCGGCGCCGGCCGACTCGTGAACATGAACGCGGTGACCGCGGGCACCACCAGGAAGCTGAACACCAGCGGCACGCCGGCGATCGGCACGGAGAATGTGATGACGAGGCCGAAGCCCAGGTAGAACCAGAAGTCCCACCAGCGCATGCGCCAGCCCTTCGCCTCGGCGGCATGGGGCTCGAAGGAGATCAGCTCGAAGCGTTTGCGCATGATGAGGAAGTACGCGCCGAGGCCGACGTAGGCGCCGACGAGCCTGACGATCGTTGGCCAGGTTACCCAGAGGACCGTCCCCTCGAGGATCTCCCTGATGGCCTCGCCGCCGTTGGGTACCTGGTTGGCGATGAGGATGGCGGCCGCGGACGCCACGACGAAGACGATGCCGATGATCGCTTCCTGCGGCACGCGACCATGGTCCTTGGTGCGCGTGGCCGCGAAGATTGCCGCCCCGAGGATGACGGCGCCGATCGCGAAGAGCTGCGCCGCGGGGGACGTACGCGCCACGCCGAACAGCAAGCCGGTGGTCGTGCCGAGCGCGGCCATTTGGGCGAGGGCGAGGTCCACGAAGATGACCTCCCGGGCGATGACGTGCAGCCCGAGGTACGAGTGGATCGCCACCAGGATCATGCAGGCCACGAACGGCCGGAACATGATCTCGAGGAAATCGCTCACCGTGCCTCCGTCGGGGCGCCGCCGGCGAAGCCGCGCGCGAGCTGGGTCACCCAGGTGTTCATCAGGTCGAAGTAGGTCTCCACGCCCGGCGCGCCGTGAGTGTTCTCGGGGACCACGACGGCCGTCGCGCCAGTCCGTTCCGCCACCTGGCGGATCTGATTCCTGTCGAAGTAGTTGGAGGCGAAGAGCACGGGGATGTGCCGGTCCCGCATCATCGCGATGACCTCCTGCACGTGCCGGGGCGTGGGCGGGATGCCTGGCTTGGCCTCGATGTACTCCACGCACTCAACGCCGTAGCGCCGGTTGAAGTACGCCCACTCCTTGTGGTAGCAGACCATCTGCCGGCCGCGGAACGCCTGGGCCTGCTGCATCCAGCCACCGAGGCGGGCGCTGAGCGGCTGGCCCTGGTAGTTGGTGCTCTGGAGGAATGGCATCAGGCGGTCGCTGTTGGCAAGGCTGAAAAGAGCGGCGGGCGTGACGATGCGCACCAGGTCGTCGCCGAAGGTCGCGCGCAGGACGCGCAGCTCGAAGTCCTGCTCCCGACCGGCGAAGAAGGCCGAGTTTTCCGGCGAGACGCGCTGGAGGCCGGCCAGGATGTTCCGCGCGATGATGATGGCGTTGATCGGGTCCGTGTGGATGTGCGGGTTGCCGTAGATGTGGATGTCGCCGTGCGAGCGGCTCAGCGAGGCGGGCAGTTCGAGCAGATTCATGCCCTGGAAGGCGGCCACGTACCCCGGCCCGCCTTCCCGAACGCGCCCGTTGTTCGCGCGGTCTAGCAGCGCCGGAACCCAGAGCTCGAGGTCCATCCCCGTGGTCACGAAGAGGTCCGCCCGGCGCAGGGCCGGCACGAAGCTCGGCCGGGGCTGGACGAAGTGCGGGTCCTCGTCGCCCTCGGCTATCGAGGTGACGACACCGCGGTCGCCCACGATCTCCCGGGCGATGGCGCCGTACGTGGTGAGCGAGGAGACGACGCGCACGGGATTCTGCGGCGCGGCGAAGGCGGATGCGAGCGCGACGGCGTGAAGCAGGATGGGTATCATGCTAGAAGACCTCGTGTTTGTGTGGCCCCATGGCCCAGACCGCATGGAGCGCGAGGCGTTCGGAATCGAGCGCGGCCGCGTCGCGACGGTGCGTCCACTGGGCGCGCAGGTACACGAATTCGCTTTGCCAGAAGGTGAGCGTCGCGTGCGTCTCCCACTCGTGCGACGCCACCAGGGGGTCAGGACTCTCCACGTAGTCCCCCCGCGCGCCGACGATCCACCGCCGGTTCAGGCGCCACTGCCCGCCGATGTAGCCGCCGAGGCGCGCCGGGCCGCCGCCGTCAAAGCGGCGGCGGAGCGCGAACAGCTCGCCGCGGACGGTCAGCTCGCGATACTTGGCCTGCGCCGGCGGGCGCCAGCTGAATCGCGCCGCCAGCACGCCGAGCGTGGTCTCGAGGCTGGAGTCCGGGTTGGTCCCGTACAGGCCGGTGGCGCTCAACTGCCCGTAGGTCGAGCGGCTGAACTGCCAGAAGCCGGAAAGCTGCGACAGGTAGCTCGGACGATCCCCCGCGGCGAAGAGCGTGGTGTTAGTCCCCCGAGTGACCTGAGTGGTCAGCTCGAAGGCTCCCGCGCGGCCGGAAAACGGCAGCGGCCAGTAGAGCGATACGCCCGTCCCCGCGAGGCCTTCGGTTCCGCCCAGGTAGAGCTGGTGCACGAGGGGAAGCTCGCCTTCGGGGAGCGCGTGGCGGTGCCAGCGGTTCAGCTCGCCCACCGGTTGCCGGAACTTGCCGACGTCCAGGCGGAGGCGCCCGGGGAGGCCGGACCAGTACGCGTAGCCCTCCTCGATGTCGACGCCTTCCCGGGTCACGGAGGCGAAGATCTTCGTGTAGGAGTAGGGGTCGAGCGCGGACTGGAAGGAGAACTCGAACTCGCGCGCGTCGAAGGATTCGGTCTGCGGCCCCGGTCGCAGCACCGACCCGTGCACGATGGCCGTGACGCTGATTTCGGGATTGAGCGCGTTAAGGCCGAGTCGGGCCTGCGACGGCGCCGCGGAAGCGGCGGCCCCGGAGTCGCCGGCAGCGGCGGCGGCGGCACGCAGGGCCGCGAGGTCGTCGCCGACGGAGGAATCAGAGCGGGCCCAGGCCAAGCTGTCGAGCCGGGACTGGAGCGCGCGCACCACGGCCGCGAGTGAATCGAGCGTGCGTTGCTGCCGACGCGCGACCGAATCGGCCGGTGTCTGGGCGGCGAGTCCCGCCCCCCACAGTAATGTCGTCGCGGCGAGCGCGACGGCTCGTCGTCGTATGGAATGCATCGTAACAGGTTCCTGGTCCGGAGTGGGGCGGCGCATGGCGCGCCACCCGCAGGTCAGCCGAGGAAAACGGGCGGGGCTCTGGAGCGGGTGGGACGATGGACGCTGCGTTCCGGCTCCAAGGTTTCGCGACCTGCGGTTCGAACCGCGGTCGTGCGACCCCCGGCGCTAACCGCAACCGCTTCCGCGCGCCGCGCCCGCATGGTCGCGAGCTGGCAGAAGACGCACTTGTCGGGCTGATGGAGCGCGGTGCACGCGTGAGTGTGGTTGCGCTCGATGCCGGCCTGCTGCGGTGGGTGCTCCAGTTGTGCTTCCGCGAACGGGGCTCCGGCGTAGAGCAGCCCCTGCGCGACTGCGACCACCAGCGCCAGGCGCCGCAACAGGGGGTACCGGCCCGTCCTCAGCATGTCGAAGGATACCATATCACCCTGCGGGACTCAAAGTTCCGGCCGGGTTCGATCGAGCGCGGCCATAGGCCCTGAGACGCCGGAGCATCCGGCGGTCGTTCGTCACCTCATCGTCTCCCTTCGGCGTCTCGATCACCTTGATCGCGCCGCGGAAACGCGGGTCCACCATGATGTTGCGGAAGGGGGTGCGTCCCAGCTCCCCATCACCGATGAGCGCATGGCGGTCCAGACGGCTGGCTAGCGCGCCCTTCGAGTCGTTGAGGTGGAGCACGGCCAGCCGGTCCAGCCCCAGCGCGCGGTCGAAGCTGCGCCAGACGCCCTCGAAGTCGCCCACGAGGTCGTAGCCCGCGGCCAGGAGATGGCAGGTGTCGGCGCAGAAGTCCACGCGGCGCCGCGCGCGGGCCGGCATCCGGTCCACCAGGTCGGCCAGTTCTTCGAAGCTGGAGCCGAGGGCGGTGCCCGATCCCGCCGTCGTCTCGATCGCGACCTTCACCAGGCCCGGCGCGGCGGCCAGACACTCTGCGTAGGCCGCGGCGTTGCGGGCGAGCCCCCGCTCGCGGTCGTCGATGAAGTTTCCCGGGTGGGAGACTACGTACGCGAGGCCGAGCCGCTCGGCGCGGCGCAGCTCCGCGACGAAGCCGGCCTGCGACCTCGCGCGCAGCGATTCGTCGGGGGAGGCGAGGTTGATGAGGTAGGAGTCGTGGCTCACCGCCACGGCGATACCGTGACGGCTGCACGCGCGCTCGAACTCGCGCGCCGTCTTGGCGTCCACCTCGCGCTCGCGCCACTGGTTGGGCGTCTTGGTGAAGACCTGGATGGCGGTGGCGCCGACCGCGCGCCCGCGCCCGGGCGCGAGCGTCACGCCGCCCTGCGTGGAGATGTGGGCGCCGAGCCGGTCCGGCGCGCGGAGGCTCGACACTAGTGCGTGAAGGCGTGCGCGCCGATCAGGGGTACGAATCGGCAGGCGCCCGCGCGGTAGGTAGCCAGTCCCGACGACGCGAGCACGCCGACGATGAGCTCCTGGAGCGCGCGGTCCCCCACGGGAACGGCCATGCGGCCTTCGGGCGCGAGCTGATCGATGAGCGGTGCGGGGATCAGCGGCACCGCCGCGGTGACCACGATTCCGTCGAACGGCGCCTCGTCCGGCCATCCGAGCGAGCCGTCGCCGATACGGAACTCGACGTTCTGGTAGCCCAGGAACTCGAGGCGTTGCCGGGCGCTGTCCGCGAGCGAGGGAAGGCGCTCGACCGTGTACACGCGCCGCACGAGATGCGCGAGTATCGCGGTCTGATATCCGGATCCCGTACCGATCTCGAGGACCCGATGGGTGCGCCGTGGCCGCAGCAACGCGGTCATCAGCGCGACCATGTAGGGCTGGGAGATGGTCTGAGCCTCGCCGACGGGGAGCGGCGCGTCGTCGTAAGCAGCGCGGGCGAGGGACGGCGGCACGAAGAGGTGGCGGGGGACCGTGGCCATCGCGGCGAGGACGCGAGGGGACGTGATGCCACGCGCGGCCAGCTGGCGCCGGACCATGCTACGGCGCGCGAGGCGGGGCTGGTCAGCGTCCACGGCTCGGAAGCCTCCGCTTTCTCGTCGCTTGCGAGCGGCCGCGCCCCGGACTACGTTCACCCCGGAGTTTGTCAGACATGGGGCCTGCTTGACCGAAATCTTCCGTTTGCAGCTCCTGCTGGTCGGCGAGCGGTCCGCGCGGCCCGCGGATCTCGTGCCGGCGCTGAACCAGGCCGGCTTCCGCGTGGACGAGCTGTCCGAGGGCGCCGAGGCCGGGCGGTGGGCGTCGGAAGAAAGGTACGACGCCGTGCTGCTGTGCGTGGCCACCGAGGGCCCCGAGGCGGCTGAGCAGGTGCTGGCGTTCAAGAACGCCGCGCAGGGATCGGATGTCCCGTTGGTCGCGGTGAGCACCGGGCAACGCCCTGAGGTGCTCGCCGACCTGCTCCGGGCCGGGGCGGACGACGCGCTCGCCGCGCCCATCCGGCCGGACGAGCTCCAGGCGCGTATCGCGCGCATCACCCAGTTGCACCAGGACCTGCACGATCTGCGGGCGTCGCTGCGACAGCGCGAGCTGCTGTTCGACATCTTCCAGGAAGTCTCCGCCTCGCTGCGCGCCGAGGAGATCTTCCAGACGCTGGTGCGCCGGGTAGGCCAGGCGCTCAGGCTGTCGCACTGCTCGTTCGTCCTCACCCAGCCGGGGGAGCGTCACGGGCGCGTCGTGGCCGTGTACGAGAACAGCGCCGCGCGCGACATCAGCGTGGAGCTGGACAAGTACCCGGAGCTCCGCGAGGCGCTCCGGACCGAGCGGCCCGTCGTCATCGAGAACATCAAGGAACATCCTCTCTTCGCGTCCATCAGGGAGCGATGGGAGGCGCAGTCCATCGAGGTGAACATCCGCTCCGCGGTGGCGCTGCCGGTCTTCGTGCAGGGAGCGCCGGCCGGGGTGTTCTTCCTGCGCACCAAGCACGGCGACCCCGACCTCACGGCGCGTGACGTGGCGCTGGCCGACACCATCGCTCAAGCGGCGGCCAAGGTGCTGGAGAACGAGGAGCGGCGGGCCGCGATCTTCCGCCGGCAGAGCGGGGCGGGTGAGCTGGACGCGATGACCGGGTGCGCGAGCCTCGACGCGCTCGCCCGGCGGATCAAGGACGAGTTCGAGCGGGCGCGCCGGTACCGGCTGCGCTTCTGTCTCGTTCTGCTGGACCTCGATCGTTTCCGGGAGGTCAACGAGCGGCTGGGGACGCCGGCGGGCGATACGATACTGGTCGAGATGGGGCACCTGCTCCAGCGCGAGCTGCGATCTCCCGATTTCGTGGCGCGGTACGGCGGAGACGAGTTCGCCCTGCTGCTTCCGGAGACCGACGCGCGCGGTTCCCGGAACTTCGTTCAGCGGCTTCGCGCTACGGTGCTCAAGCACACTTTTGCCACCCAGGCCGACGGGCGCCCGACCTTCTCCGCCGGCATCGTGTCCTTCCCGCATCCTGAAGTCCTCCGGACGGAGGACCTCTTCACCCTGGCCAACAGCGCGCTGGTGCGCGCGAAGGCCACGGCCGACGACCATATCGCCGTCGCGCACGCCTCGGGGGCCTAGCTCCGCCCCGGCCCGCCGTCCGCTTCCGCCGCCGAGTGGAACGCGTCCGCGAGCGCCAGTTCCACGGATCGCAGTTCGTTCCGCAGCTTGGCCATCACGTTGTCGTAGTACTGAAGCGATTCCAGGTTGCCGCCCTGAGCCTCGACCGCGGCCCGCAGCTCCGCGATTCGCTCGAGGTGACGATCCACGCTGTCGGAGAGCAGGCCGAGCGCGTGGCGCAGTTCGTTCGCGGATTCGCGACGGCGGGCGCGGCGGCGGTGCAGCGCTGCCACGATCTCGCGCATGCCGACCGTGGGAATGCGGCCGGAGGGCAGGATAGCCGGCGCCTCGTCGTTCGGCGCGGCGACCGCGGCAGCGGCCTCCTGCCCCGCGGCGCGTTGCGCGGCGGTATCGGCCGCCTGCCCGTTGCGACGTTCCTTCCTACCGTTCACTGTCCTGCTCGCCTCGTCGGAGGAAGCGATTGATCACCGAGGAGCGCTTGCCGCGACCGTGCTCCAGCGCGGCCTCGGCGTCCGCGGCACGGTGCTCAAGCTTGAGCTTGGACTCGCGCAGCCGCTCGACCAGCGCCCGCTCGGCCTCCAGCTCCTGGCGCAGGCGCTCCATGTCGCCGCCATCTCCCACGTCCTCATGCGAACCGCCTATTCGCGGCGGGCTCGATCCGGGTTCGGCAGCCGGCGTCTCGACCTCGATACCCGAGAAGGGATTCGCCCCGATGAACGACGGTTCCAACGGCGCGACCGGCTGGGCCGGTTCCGGCCAGATGCGAATTGGCTCGGGGATCGGCGGTGGAGGCGGTGGAGGCGGCGCGCTGTAAGCCGGAGTCGGCTCCGGTGCCGGCGGCGCTGATACCGGCTGTGGAGGTGCGGGAGGTGGCGGGGGCGGGGGGGGTGGCGAGGGCGGCGGCGCGAAGCTCTCGGTGGGGGCGGCGCGCTTGGCGGCGACGAGAGCCGGCGCGGGCGCCTTGGCCGCGCTCAGGCTCCGTCCGGGCACCGTCACGCCGGCCCGGTCGGCGATCTCAACCAGCACCTTGTCCTGGCCTTCGAGCACCGAAGAGAGCCGCACGATCTCCTTGGCCATCTGCCACAGCGCGTCCCTCTGCTCCCTTTCGCCGTCCAGTATCGCGGCGAGCAGGTCGAGGTTGGTCACTTCTTCCAGCGACCGCGTTGGCGCCACCTTCTGGGTGGGCAATGCCACCGAGGCGGTGCGCGGCGCATGCTGGTCCAGCGAGCGGAGAATGTCGCGCTTCGATTGGCCGGACGCGTAGCTCCTCGCGATCGAGCCCAAGACCGCAATGGCCTGCGGCGGGTACCGGCGCCGGCGCCCCGTCCCTACCGAAGGAATGTGGTCGAGAAAGGCGTCCCGGTAGTACCGAACCGTAGATTCCGGGAGGTCGAGCTCGACGCCGAGCTGTCGGAGAGTCAGGAGGGTGTCGTCAGACATGGCATGAAAGAATACGGCGGGAGCGCGGGAGCGCAACCTTGGGGCTGCGTCTTGTTGGCTGGGTTACCAGGCACCCTTGGCGGAGCGCCAATCCGTGCCGCAGCGGGGGCAGTGCTGCCCCCCCTCCGGCTCGGCGAGTGCGTAATCGAAGCCGCGGCCGCAGCCGCACTCCGCGGAGAGCGTTTCGTAGCCGCAGACGACGCAGAAGCCATCCGCGGGATCGTAGGCCCGGAAACGGCCGCACGTGTCGCAGTGTTTGGTGACCCGGTCGCCGCGGTCCGCGGTCACTGCCGCCGTCTGAGCCACGCGATGGGGTCGAGTGCCGCCCCGCCCTGGCCGCGGATCTCGAAATGGACGTGCGGGCCATGGTCCGAGTTGGCACCGCCCGACGTGCCGATCACGTGGCCGCGCTGGATCTGTTGGCCCTGCCGGACGGACGCCTCAGCCAGGAAGCCATAGACGCTGTAATAGCCCCCGCCGTGATCGATGACCACCGAGAGACCGTAGGTGCCCAGCGGCTGCGCCACTCGCACTGTCCCGGCCGCGATCGCCTTGACCGGTGTCCCGGTGGGAGTAGCGATCCCGATGCCGTTCCAGCGGATCGTGGTGTTGTTCGGGAGCTGCTGCCGTCCGAAGCGGTAGATGATGTCACCGTTCACCGGCCAGTCGAGCTGGCCCAGGTCCGAGGTCCGGATGGTGCCGGCCCGCGCGGTCGCCCCGGCCGCGCGCTCGGCCGCCAGACGCCGGCGCTCGAGCTCGACGATGAGGCCGTTGAGCCGCGACTCGTCCCGGACCAGCTGAGCCAACCTGGCCTCCATCCGCCGCTGCTCGCGCTCGGAGTCGCGCAGGCTCTGCTGGCGCTGCTGCTCAAGCTGCCGGAAGCGCTCGTTCTCCTGAGCCCGCTCTTCGCGGCGGTTGGTCAGGCTGTTGCGCAGGTTGAGGAGACCGTCCCGCTGGTCCGAAACGCGGTCGCGGAGCGCCTTCACCTCCGCCACCAGCTGCCGGTCCTGCCGGCTGATCAGGTACAGGTACTTGTAGCGCGAGATCAGGTCGCCGAACGACTCGGCGCCGAGCAGGACCTGGGCCGCGTAGAGCGACCCGCGCTTGCTGATCTCGGAGAGGCGGTGCTCGAGGATGGCCCGCTTCTCGGAGAGTGCGTCCTCGGCGACGATGAGGTCGGCCGTGGTGCGCTCGATCTGGGACCCCATCGCGGCTACCTGGAGGTCCAGCTCGCTGACGATTCGGCCGGTGGTCTGGACCTGCTGTTCGATGTTCGTCAGCTCGCTCGCGAGCGAGTGCACCCGGCCCCGGAGCCGCTCCATTTCCTGCTGTAGCCGCTCGCGCTCGCGCCGGATCTCGAGGAGCCGCTGCTGGCTTCGCTGGAGCGTGCTGTCCCGCGCCGGCTGCTGCGCGAGGATACCAGAGGGCACGGAGGCACCGAGGCACAGAGACAGCGCCCAAACCAGCGCGGTTGCGGTGGCGGATCGCCGTGCGCCCGTGCCCCGGTGCCCGCTACACATTCCGCAGGTGCCGGCCGACGCTGACCGTGCTGCCTACCAGGCCGATCAGCCCGCCGGCGGCTACGCCGAGCAGGGCCTGGGTGGACGTGAAGAACGCCGCACGCAGCAAGTAGGCATCGATCAGCGCGTACGCGCCGTAGCACAGCGCCACCGCGCCCAGGCCGCCCAGGAGACCCTTCAGCAGCCCCTCGATCAGGAACGGACGCCGGATGAATCCGTCGGTCGCGCCGACCAGCCGCATGATGGCGATCTCGCGGCTGCGCTGGAGCACGGCCATGCGGATCGTGGTGGAGATGATGATGATCGCCACGAGCGCGAACGCCGCGCCCACGACGGCGCCCACGGCGCCGGCGATGTTGCGCAGCCGGTCGAGCTTCTCGACCCAGTCCTGGCCGTAGCGCACGTCGTCTATGAAGGCGTAGGTCCGCAGCCGCTCTGCCACCGTGGCCGCGTGCTCGGCGTTGCGGAACTGCGGCTTCAGCCGCACGTCGAGCGAGGCGGGCAAGGGGTTGGTCTCGAGGTCCTGGAAGATGTCCTTGAACTCGGTGAGGTCACGCCGGGCGCGGGACAGCGCGTCTTCCTCCGTGACGTGCAGTACGGCCTGGACCTCGGGGAAGGCCTCGATGTCCTGCGAGGCCATCGTGACCGTCTCGATGGGCGTGCCGCGCTTGAGGTACGCCACGACCTCGACCCGCTCCGCCACGTCGCCGATGGTGCGGCGGATGTTCACGGCGACCAGGCCGAAGAGGCCGAACACGAACAGCGAGAACGTGATCGTGGTGACCGACAGCGCCGAGAGGAGCGGCGCGCGCTTGAATGCGAGGGCGGTCTCGCGCAGGACCAGGCTCATGTCGGGGCCGCCTCCGCCGGCGCGGCGTCCGCCGCGGAATCGTAGGCGACCCCGCCGTGCTGGAGCTCGATCAGGTGGCCCTTCACGCTCCGCACGATGTCCAGGTCGTGCGTGGCCACCACCACCGCCGTCCCGCTCGCGTTGATGTCCTTGAGGAGCTGCACGATGCCGCGCGTGGCTCGCTCGTCGAGGTTCCCCGTCGGCTCGTCCGCGATAAGGACCAGCGGGTCGTTGACCAGCGCCCGGGCGATCGCGACCCGCTGCTGTTCGCCGCCCGACAGCTCGCGGGGGTACTGGTTGGCCTTGCCAGCCAGGCCGACCTGCGTCAGCACCCGGATCACCCGGGGTCCGATGGTCGAGCTGCGGGCGCCGGTCACCTCGAGCGCGAAGGCCACGTTCTCCTCCGCGGTGCGGTCCTCGAGGAGCTGGAAGTCCTGGAAGACGATCCCCAACCGCCGCCGGAGCCTCGGGATGTCGCGTTGGCTCATCCGGCTCGTCGCGAAGCCGGAGACCCGTAGTTCACCAGCCGTGGGGCGGTCCGCCAGGTACATCAGCTTGAGCGCCGTGGACTTGCCGGCCCCGCTGTGGCCGGTGAGGAACGCGAACTCGCCCTTCCCTATGTGGAAGGACACGTCCTTCAGCGCGGCGCCGGTCTTCGGGTAGTCCTTGGTGACGGATGTGAACTTGATCACGGGGTCAATCTAGGAAAGAAGGGGCCTACGCTGCGGCCAAGCCGCGCGTGAGGTCCGAGATGAGGTCGTCCGCGTCCTCGAGGCCGAGGGAGAACCGGAGGAAGCCGTCGGGGATGCCGGCCGCCGCGCGCTGCTCCCCGGTCATGGCGGCGTGGGACGTGAACCGCGGCTCCGAGACCAGCGTCTCGACGCCGCCCAGGCTGGGGGCGTGGGCGATGAGCTTGAGCGCCTTCAGGAAGCGCTCCGCCGCCCTGGGGCCGCCGGCCAGTTCGACGCCCACCATGCCGCCGTAGCCGTCGAGGGTCTTCACCGCGAGCTCGTGGTCCGGGTGCGACTGGAGCCCGGGGTAGTTGACCTTCCGCACCTTGGGCTGCTGCTCGAGCCAGGTGGCCACTTTCATCCCGGTCTCGTTGTGGCGCGCCAGTCGCACCGCGAGGGTCTTCATCCCGCGCTCGATCAGCCACGCGCAGTGCGGGTCGAGGGCCTGGCCCCAGACCTTCATCCGGCTGCGCACTTCCTCGACGAACATCTCGGTGCCGGCTACTGCGCCGGCGATCACGTCGCTGTGGCCGTTGAGGTACTTGGTCACCGAGTGGATGACGACGTCCGCGCCGTGCTCGAGCGGCCGGAAGTTGATGGGCGAGGCGAAGGTCGAGTCCACGAGGAGCGCGATCCCCTCGGCCTTGGTGAGGATGCTCAGCCAGTCGAGGTCGAGGATGCGCATAACCGGGTTGGTGGGCGTCTCGACGAAGATCACCCGGGTGTTCTTGCGCAGCTTGGCCCGCCAGTCGCGCCGCCGGTCGGGGTTCACGAGCGACGTCTCGATTCCCAGCCGCGCGAAGTCCTCGGTGAAGAGCCGGCGGGTTCCGCCGTAGATCCACTCGCTGGAGAGGATGTGGTCGCCTGGCTGGAGCACGGCGAGGTGCGCGAGCGCGGTAGCGCCCATGCCGCTCCCCACGAAGATCGCGGCCTCCGCGCCCTCGAGGCGCGCCAGCCGCTCGGCGAGGCGGAGCTGGTTGGGGTTGTTGCCGTAGCGGGTGTAGAGGACCTCCTCGGAGGGCCCGAACGGAGCGACGAAGGTGCTGGACTGGTAGATGGGCGCGGCGACCGGGTCGGCGGCGGCATGGGCGCCGCCCTCGCCGTGGATCGCGATCGTCGAGGGGCCGTGCGTGCGGCGCTTCATCCCGCGGTCTAGGCGGCGGAGAGCGGGAGGTAGCGCTCGGCGGAGCGCGTCGCGAGGCGCCGGCCTACGAGGTCGTCGAGAAGGCTCTTCGCTTCGTCGAGCGTGCAGGCGAGGTCGGCGGCCATCTCGTCCGCGGCGGCGCTGCCGCGCGCCGCCAGCCGCTCGAACGCCATCCGCGCCCGTTCCGCCACCAGGCCCAGGAGGCGGAGCGTGCCGCTCTCCTCCAGCACCATCGCGAGCTGGTGGCGCAGCAGCACCTCCTCGAGCAGCTCGGCGTTGTGCTCGGAGACACCGCGGATCACGAAGAACAACTCGGAGACGGGGGACTCCGTGGCCAGCGATGCCTGGAGGAGCTTGGCCACGATCTCGTCGGCGCAGGACCAGTCTATGAGGCGAACCGCGGAGAAGTCGAGCACCACGACGTTCATGCCGTGGTACTGCCGCAGCTGCGTCTCGATCGAGGTGCGCACGGCGCGGCCCGTCGGACGGGTCACCAGGTCGTAGTGGAATTCGGCCACGCTGCGCGACAGCACCGCGCGCACGTCTATCTCGGTGATCACTTCGTTTCCTGCGCCCCCGCGGGAATGACCAGTTGAACCTGCGCGCCGGGGAACGGCGCGAGACCTTCGGTGAGCGGCACGTCCTCTTCCCACGGCGGGTTGATCGCGATGCGCGCGGTGCCGCTCCTGATGGTGATCTTGCCCTGCCAGCGATGCAGGTACCGGCGGATCCCGGCGAGCCCCTGCCCGCGGCCCGGGTCCCTGAACCGGCTGACGTTCCGGAGCAGGGCCGCCTCCAGCGCGGCGCCGTCGCCCCAGCGCTCGCCCACGCTCTTGCCCTGCGTCGGTTCGAGAGTGTGCCGGAACCCCACGCCGGCGTCGGCCACGGCGATCACCACGACGCGCCTGCCGAGACGTCGCCAGTTGTACGCGTGGACGGACACCCAACCGCCCGTTCCGGCGTGTTCCACAATATTCTGACAAGCTTCCGAAAGCGCCATACCGAATCCCATCGTCGCCTTCGCGTCGAGCCTCAGCTCGCCGGTGAGGATCGCCGCGGAGCGCTCCTGGATGTGGCTGACCACGGCGTGGACGTCGTTGGCGCCGCGGACCGCGGTGACTTCGAGGAGCACGGTGGTCGGCGCGGCCCGCACCTTGGGCACCACGCCGTGGATCTCGAACAGCTCACGGGCCTGCGTGAAGAAGCCGCAACGCGACCAGAAGTGCGCGACGTCGCGGTCCCGGGGCACCGTGAGCAGCGGCTGTGCTCCGTTCCTCTCGGTCAGCGCCTGGCCCGCCGCGAGGAGGCCCACGAAGCCGAAGGGCGAGATCCACTCGCAGGCGTGAGCGTCCACGATCACCTTGGCGCCGCCCTCCGCCCGCGCGAAGGAGGCCGCGAACTGCTCGAACGACCAGTCGTCGAGGCGCGCGGGGACGTCGATCACGGTGCTCACGAGGTCCTCACGCCCGAAAGAGCGCCTCGCAGGTGGCGCTGGAGGCCGGTGGCCCCGCGATAGCTGACGTTGCGTCGCGCCATCCGGTTCGCCGCGGCCACCGCGGGTTCCAGGTCCATGCCGGCGAGAAGCGCGGACATGAGGGTCGCGCCGAAAACATCGCCGCAGCCGGTCGGGTCGCCGGAGACCGGCGAGCCTTCGGTCTTCACCAGCGCGGTCCGCACGATCGGCCTGCCGCGGACGGAGCGCTGGGCGCGGCGGTGGGCGAAGCCCGGCGTGGCGAGCGAAGTGAAGTCGCCGGCGGCGAGGTACACGGCTCCGCGGCCGCCCATCGTCACGCACACCGCCGAGACGCCGCGCTCCAGCGCCCCAGCGGCGAGCGCGAGGGGCTCGTCGCCCAGCTGGTCCATCTCGCCTTCGTTGAGCTGCGCCACGTCGAAGCACGCGAGCCACTCCAGCGGCTCCGCGATGGGCCGCTCGAAGCGCGTGCCGTCATCCATGCGTCCGAGCGCCAGGGAATGGAGGTCGCCGTAGATGGGGCCGTGGAAGGCCTGCCGCAGCGACCGCGCGGTGGGGAGGTCGCACTCGTAGCCGGTGATGAAGTTGACGTAGAGCGCGTCGAGGCCCATCACCATCGGCCCCAGCTCCTCCCAGGTCCAGGTCGGGATGCCGCCGATGAGTCCCTCGCAGCGGCGCTCGTCGCTGGTGTAGTTGAGCCTGACGCGGGGATTGGGGTCCGGGACCTCGGCGAATCGCGCCTCACTTGCGACGCGCGAGAGCGAGCGCAGGAACTCCTGCGCCCGGGGCGCGAGGTCTCTCCCCACTTTGACGATCGGCACTACTTGCCAGTCCGGCGGCAGCGAGGTGTCGAGGCCCGCGAGGGAATAGCTGATGCCGCCCCACTCCTCGACCGGTGCCGCGCCGGGGTCGCGGCCCACTATGGTGTCCCAGATCATGGTTCCGAGGACGCCGAGGCGCTTCACACCTCGCCCCAGGTCTGCATCTTGAAGGTCGCCGCCGCGCCGTAGACCCCGGCCGTCCCCGGCAGCTCAGCGGGCACGATCTTGCAGCGTTCCCAGGCCGGCTTGAAGGCGCGCCGCTTCACCTCGGCCCGGAGCGGCGTGTAGAGCTTGTCGCCCGCGAGCGTGACCCCGCCCGCGATCACGAAGGTGTCGGGGTTGAAGATGTTGATGAGGTTGGCGACGCCGGCGCCCAGGAACTTGGCGGTGTCCCGCACCACCTCGAGCGCGTAGTCGTCGTCGTCGTGCGCCGCCTCGTACACCGTTTGCGCGGTGATCTTGGCCAGGTCACCACCCACGTAGTCGGGGAGCGTGGTGTCCGCGCCCGCTTCGACCCCTTCGACCGCGCGCGCCGCGATCGCGGGCCCGGACGCGTACGCCTCGAGGCAGCCGTAGTTGCCGCACTTGCAGCGCCGCCCCGTCGAGTCGATGGTCATGTGCCCGACCTCGCCCGCCGCGTCCCCCGCGCCGTGGTAGATCTTTCCGTCGAGCACGATCCCGCCCCCGATTCCCGTCCCGATGGTGATGCCGACCAGGTATCGCGAGCCCTTCGCCGCGCCCACCCACCACTCGCCGTAGATGGCGCAGTTGGCGTCGTTGTCCAGGGTGGCCGGAAGCCCGGTGGCGTCGCTCACCAGCTGCCGCAGCGGAAGATTCTTCCAGCCGAGGTTGGGCGTGACGAGCACCATCCCCGCCTCGCGGTCGAGCGGGCCCGGCGAGCCTATGCCTACGCCGGCGATCCGGTCGCGCGTGATGCCTGCCACGCGCCCCGCCTCCGCGATCGACTCATCGACCAGCCGCGCGATGCGCGAGATCACCGCCGGAGCGCCCTCCTCGGGGCGGGTCCAGTCGGCGCGCACGCCGTGGAGCGCCGAGCCGTCCTCCGCCACCGTGCCGACCACGATGTTCGTCCCACCCAGATCCACGCCGACCATGAACCGCACTACGACCTCCTCCCACGAGTCCGCACAATCTGGAGCACCGTCCTCACCTCGGCCAGCACCCGACCCACCTGGGTGTCCCGCATGCAACGGTGATGCACCAGCGGGCACACCACGGGTCCATGGTGATGACAGGGGCGGCACGTCATGGGATCGGGCTCGACCACGCGCGACCACGGCGCCCGCGCGGCGAATCCGAAGGCCGGGACCGTCGGGCCGTAGATCTCGATCGTGGGCGTGCCGGCGGCCGAAGCGAGATGTACCGGCGCCGAGTCGTTGGAGACGAGGACGCTCGCGCGGCGGATCAGTTCCCCCGAGGCGAGGATCGAGAGCTTCCCGGTCCCGTCCGCGAGCTGTCCGCGGTCACCCAGGGCGTTACGGATGGCGCGCGCGTCGGCGCGGTCGCCGGGCCCGCCCACGATCGCGAGCGGGACCTCGGCCATGAGCGCCTGCGCCAGCTCGGCGTAGTAGGGCCAGCGCTTCGTGCCCCACTGCGAACCCGGAGCGAGCGCGACGAACGCGCCGGTGATGCCCGCTTCAGCGAGGAGCCGGTCCACCGCTTCGCGCTCGCCGGCCGAGGGGAAGATCTCGGGCTCGCGACGTTCGGGCGCGCCGTCGGCGAGGGCGAGGAGCCGCTCGACCTGGTGCGGCTCGCCGCGGGTCCAGACCTCGTGGGTGTAGAACCACCGGCCCTTGGCGCCCCGGAAACCGATGCGCCGCGGGATCTTCGCCAGCACGGCTAGCAGCGCCGAGCGCGGGCTTGCCTGCGCGAGGTAGGCGACGGAGTACTGGCGCACCCGCAGCTTCCGCACCATCCGCACGAACCCACCGATGCCCTGGTCCTTCCCGTTCTTGTCGAAGGTGATGACCTCGCGGATGCTCGGGTTGTTCGCGAGCACCGGCGCGGCGGCGGGGATCGTCACCACGTCCACCGGCGCGCCGAGCCGCTCGGCGGCCCGGCGGATCAGCGGCGTGGTGAGGATCACGTCCCCATGGAACGCGGTCTGGATGACGAGCCCGCGACTGATGGAGCGGCTGATGCGTCCCGAGGGCCGCGGGGCGGGCAGCGGTTCGCCGGTCGCGTCCTCGAGCGGCGGCGCGGCCAGGCCGTCCGGGAGCCGCACCAGGCGCGGCTCGCTCCCGCGCTCCGTCATTCGACTTTCAGCACCGCCAGGAACGCCTCCTGGGGGATCTCTACGGTGCCGACCTGCTTCATCCGCTTCTTGCCTTCCTTCTGCTTCTCGAGGAGCTTGCGCTTCCGCGTCACGTCGCCGCCGTAGCACTTCGCGGTGACGTTCTTCCGAAGCGGCCGCACCGACTCCCGCGCGATCACCTTGTTGCCGATGGCCGCCTGGATCACCACCTCGAAGAGCTGGCGCGGGATCAGCTCGCGCAGCTTCTCGGCGAGCTTGCGGCCCCATTCGTATGCCTTGTCCCGGTGGATGATCACGCTGAAGGCGTCCACCGAGTCGCCGTTGATCAGCATGTCGAGCTTCACCAGGTCGCTGGCGCGATAGCCGCCGAACTCGTAATCGAGCGTGGCGTAGCCGCGCGAGAGGGTCTTCAGGCGGTCGTAGAAGTCGAGGATGATCTCGGCCAGCGGGAACTCCCACTCGAACTCGACCCGCACGGGATCGAGGTACTTCATCCCGAGATAGGTGCCGCGCCGCTCCTGGCCCAGCTTCATCAGCCCGCCGATGTAGTCCGCGGGCGAGATGATGCGGGCGCGGACGAAGGGCTCCTCGATGCGGTCCACCTCGGAGCCGGTGGGCATCTTGCTCGGGTTCTCGACGATCTCCTTGGAGCCGTCGGTGAGGTAGACGTCGTACTCCACGTTAGGCACCGTGGTGATGAGGTCGAGGCCGAACTCGCGCTCCAGCCTTTCCTGCACGATCTCCATGTGCAGGAGGCCGAGGAAGCCGCAGCGGAAGCCGAAGCCCAGCGCGACCGACGACTCGGGCTCGTAGTGCAGCGACCCGTCGTTCATCTGGAGTTTGGCGAGCGCGTCCCGCAGGTCCTCGTAGGCTTCCGGCGCGGTGGGGTATAGCCCCGCGAACACCATGGACTTCACGTCGCGGTAGCCGGGGAGCAGCTTCGTGGCGCGGCGGTCCGCGTCGAGGACCGTGTCACCCACGCGGGTGTCGCGCACCTCGCGGATGTTGGCGTGGACGTAGCCCACCTCGCCGGCGCTCAGCTGGTCGGTGGGCCGCTGGCCGAGCTGGAGGTAGCCGACCTCGTCCACCTCGTAGGTCTCGTCGTGCGCGCCGAAGGCGATCCGCATCTTGGGCTTCAGGACGCCGTCCACCACGCGGATGGACGGGATCGCGCCGCGATAGCGGTCGTAGTAGCTGTCGAAGATGAGCGCGCGCAGTGGCGCCGTCGGGTCGCCGGCGGGCGGCGGGACGCGCGCGACGATGGCCTCGAGCAGCTCGGGAACACCGCGCCCCTCCTTGGCGGAGACGAGGAGTATCTCGTCCGGGTCGGCGCCTATCAGGTCGTGGATCTCCTGCTTGCGCTTCTCCGGCTCGGCGGAAGGGAGGTCGATCTTGTTGAGGACCGGGATGATCTCGAGCCCCGCGTCGAGCGCCAGGAACAAGTTCGAGAGCGTCTGAGCCTGGATCCCCTGCGACGCATCCACCACGAGGATCGCGCCCTCACACGCGGCAAGCGACCGGCTGACCTCGTAGGTGAAGTCCACGTGGCCCGGCGTGTCTATGAGGTTGAGCTCATAGGCGCCGCCATCGGGGGAGGCGTACGACATCCGCACCGCGTTGAGCTTGATGGTGATGCCGCGCTCCCGCTCCAGGTCCATGGTGTCGAGGACCTGGGCGCGCATTTCGCGCTTGGAGAGCGTGCCCGTCGCCTCGATCAACCGGTCGGCGAGGGTGCTCTTGCCGTGGTCGATGTGGGCCACGATGCAGAAGTTGCGGATGTGACGGGCGTCCATGGGCGGGCACAAATATACCCGGGGCGCGGGCGCGATGGGTGCGGCGCTCGCGCCTGGGCGGGTCCGCGCGCTATCGGCTTTCCAGCCGGTGACGTACCATAGAGTCGCCTCCTCTCCAACACCGGTGCGCGCCTCGCTTCCTACCGAGCTCACGCGCCTGCTCGAAGCCGCCGACCCGGCGAGCCGCGAACAGGCTTGGGACGACTTTGTCGCCGCCTACAGCCGCCTGCTGCTCCACACCGCGCGGTCAGTGGCGCACGACCACGACGCCGCGATGGATGCGTACACCCAGGTTCTCGAGGGGCTGCGAGCGGACCAGTGCCGGCGGCTGCGCGCCTACCAAACGGTTGCCCACGCCAAGTTCACCACCTGGCTGGTCGTGGTGGCACGCCGCCTGTGCCTCGACCATAGGCGCATCCGCTACGGCCGGCAGCCGGAAGCCGGCGCGGATGCCAGCCCGCTGCGCCGGCGCCTTGCCGACCTGCTGGCTGAACAACTGGACGTCGCGGACGTGCGAGCATCGGACGAGGATGCCGCGGCTGTCATCGAGGCGGACGAGCTTCGCCGGCTGCTCGAGGCCTGCTCGTTGGCGCTGGATCCTGCCGACCGCTTGCTGCTGAAGCTGCGCTTCGAGGACGATCTGCCGGCGCGGGCCATCGCCGAAGTCCTCGGCTTTGCATCTGCTTTCCACGTTTACCGCCGGCTGGACAAGGTCACGGCGGCCCTGCGCGACTGCCTGCGGCGCCGGGGAGTGACCGGGCCGGCGTGACGGCGCAAATCGGCCGGGCCGAGCCGTTGAATGGAGTGACGATCGGGGTGTTGAGTGCGCCCCGGCCCTCGACAGAGGACGCGGATGCCTGACGGAAGCCCGATAGTCCACCTGGAGATCGCGGAGATCGCCGCCTTCGTGGATGGTGCGCTGCCGGCGGGGGAGCGTACCCGTGCGGAGGCCCACCTGGCGGACTGCGCCGAGTGCCGGGACGAGCTGGTGGCGGTGGCCGCCCTGCTGCGTACCGCGCCGCGCCGGCGCGCCTGGATCGTGCCCGCCTCCCTGGCCGCGGCGGCCGCGGTGGCGTTGCTGCTCGTGCCGGGTCTGTACCTCTCGAGCCGCCTGGATGGCGACCGCCATCGCGAGCCCGCCGTCACCACGACGGTGGCGCCGACCGCGATCATGCCGCGCGGCGATATGAACGCGGTGCGGGAGCTGATGTGGTCTGCGGTGCCGCGCGCCGGCCGCTATCGGGTGGTATTGCTGGATCACGGCGGCACGCTCGTCTGGCGGACGGAGACACCCGACACGGCGGTGAGCATCCCCGATTCCGTGCGGCTGCGCGCCGGCGTGCCGTATTTCTGGAAGGTGGAGGCTGAGACCGGCTTCGGCCGGTGGGTGGCCTCCGACCTGGCGGATTTCGTGGTCGGCGGGCGGCCCAGGTGATCGGGCCCGCATCATTGACCGCGGTCGTGGCTGCGATCGGCGCCTGGACGCAGTCGCCGCAGACGGCCGACGAGGTGCGCGCCCTGGCGCGCAGCGGCACGGAGGCGGCGCTCGTGGCGCGCAGCCGTGAGGTTCCGGATGCCGTGCGCGACGCACTACGAGGCCTGTTCGTTTCGGCGGCATCCGCATCGGACTCGTCGGAGGCGTACCTGGAGCAGGCGCGGCGCATGGCCCGCGCCTATGCCGCGGCGTGGCGCGATTCGTTCTTGGTGCGGCAGGTCGCCGCGTTCACGTCGTGGTCGCCGCCGCAACGCCGTCTCAAGGTTTCGGCCGACAGCCTCCGCTTGGCGGGCAACCAGGCGTTAGGCCGGCTCGGTGTCGCGGCCGCGATGCGGGCGTGGCGCGAAAGCCTTGAGCGGTGCGAGCGGCTGGGCGATTCGACCGGCATGGGGGCCGCGTTGGGGAACATCGGCGCGGGCTTCTACGGCTCCGGCGAGCTCGACAGCGCCGAGGCGTACTTCGGCGAGGCTCGCGTGCTCGCGGAGGGAATCGGCGACCACCGCACTCTGGGCAACGCCGTGGGCGCGCTCGCGAACGTGAGCCGGGACAAGGGTGACCTCCGCGGCGCGAGCCAGCTCTACGCCCAGGCCGCGGAGATCCGGCCCCGAAGCGGCGACACGCGGGGCGTGGCCGCCGACCGCAACAACCTGGGTCTCATCGCCCAACGCCTGGGCGACTGGGCCGGCGCGCGCCGGGCGTTCGAGGACGCGCTGGCCCTCAACCGCCGGTATGGTCGGGGCGAGGCGGCGGCGCTGAATCTCGTCAATCTCGGCAACGTCGCGAGCGCGGAAGGCGAGTACTCCGAGGCCGCGGTGCGGTATCGCGAAGCCCTGGCGATCCACCGTGACCTGGAGAACCGGGTCGGCGTGGCGTCCGTCTTGCACAACCTGGGGCTCCTCGCACTGCGCCGCGGCGACTACCGGGGCGCAGCGGCCGCGCTATCCGATGCCCTTCGGATCTACGACGTGACCGGGCCCGACGCGGAAGTGATCGCGGTGCGGCGCGGACTCGCCGACCTCAAGGCCGCCATGGGCGATCTACCGGGCGCACTGGGCGAGTTGAGGCGTGCCGAACGTCTCGCGGCCGGGCGCGGCAGCGGGCCAGCCGCGCTTGCGGCGCTCGCGCTGGCGCGGGCCGACCTCTCGGTCCAGTTCAACAGCCTGGCCGAGGCGGACCTCCAGTACGCGCGGGCCGAGCGGCTCTTCCGCCGCGCCGCGGACCCGGCGGGTCGGGCGGAAGCCCAGCAGGGTCGGGGGATGCTGCTGCTCATGAGCGAGCGCTACGTGGCGGCACAGGCGGCGCTGGAAGTCGCCCTGCGCGTGCAGGAAGCGGTGGGCGACCCGCGCCCGGCAGCGCTGACGCGCTTGTTGCTGGGGGAGGCGCAGAGAGAGCGCGGCGACACGGCGTCGGCGCGCCGCACGCTGACCCAGGCGCTCGACACCCTGCGGTCCCTGGGCGACGTGGTCGGCGAAGCCGTCGCGCTCTCGGCGCTCGGCGACCTGGAGTCGCAGGGCGCCATGTTCCTCGCCGCGGAGGCGTTCTACCAGCGCGGGCTCGGCCGCCTCGGGGCCCGGCCCGTGCCAAGCGTGGCGTGGCGCCTGCACGCCGGCCTAGGTCGCGCGCTTCGCGGACGCGGGGCGCTCGCGGAGGCGGCGCGTGAGCTAGGCGCCGCCGTAGACGAGATCGAGAGGGTCTCCGGCTCGCTGCCGCTCGAGGAGCGCCGCGCCGACTACCTGGCCGACAAATGGGAAGTGTACGCGCAGCTCGCCCTGGTCGAGCGCGCCCGCGGGCGCAGCGAGGCGGCGTTCGAGGTCAGCGAGCGGCTGCGGGCGAGGCAGGTGCTCGATCTCCTGGCGCGCGGCCGCGTCACCCCCACGCGGGAAGGAACCGACACCCTGGCAGGGCGGGAGCAGGACCTGCGCCGCCGCATTTCGGATCTCACCCGGCAGATCGAGGGCTCGGGCCCGTCCGATCCTCAGCTTCGCGGCCTGACCGCGCCCGTCTCCGGCGGGGCCCTGGAGGCGTTGGCCGGAGCGCAGGCAGCGTACGCAAACCTGCTGCGCGAGCTGCGGGAAGCGCGCCCGGAGTACGCCACGCTGGTCCGCGGCGAGATCGCGGCGGCGCGTGAGGTGACCGGCCGGCTGTCGGCCGACGAGGCGCTGCTCGAGTACCTGGTGACCGACTCCGCGACGGTGGTGTTCGTCGCGACCTCCGACAGCATCGCCGCGATAGACCTCGACATCACGCACGACGATCTCGTGACGCTGGTGGATTTCGCCCGGGGCACGCTGACGCGCCCCGACCGCTCGGCCGCTCGGCACAACTGGCGGGCCGGGCTGCGCCGGCTGTTCCAGGAGCTCGTCGCGCCGGTGGAGGCGTCCGGGCTGCTGGCGGGAAAGCGTCTGCTCCTCATCGCTCCGCACGCCGAGCTGCATTACCTGCCGTTTGCCGCGCTGGTGCGTCAGGGCGCCGCGGACCAGTTCCTCGTCGAGCGGTACACCGTTGCCTATGTGCCCTCGGCCTCGGTCTGGCTGCGGCTGGCCGAGCGTCGCGCGGTCCGCTCCGGGGGTGGCGTCCTGGCGCTCGCGCCCCAAGCCGGCACGCTCCCCGGCTCGCGAGCGGAAGTCGCTGCCATCGGCCGGATCTACGGTGATCGCGCCCGGGTGCTGGTGGGCCCGGCGGCGTCGGAGCGCGCGTTCCGGGAGGTGGCGCCGCAGCAGGGGATCATCCACCTCGCCACCTACGGCGTGCTCAACAAGCACAATCCGCTCTTCTCTTTCGTGGAGCTCGCCCCGCAGGGCGCCGAGGACGGCCGGCTCGAGGTGCACGAGGTGTTTGGCCTCGGTCTCAGCGCGCGCCTCGTCGTGCTGAGCGCGTGCCAGACGGCACTCGGCTCCGGCTCCCTCGCGGACCTGCCCGCGGGCGACGATTGGGTGGGCCTGGTGCGGGCGTTCTTGTTTGCCGGAGCATCCAAGGTGCTGGCCACGCTCTGGCCGGTGGAGGATCGCGCCACGGCGAGCCTGATGGAGCGGTTCTACACCGCGCTCGAGGCCGGGCGCTCGGAGGCGGAGGCGATCGCCGAGGCTCAGCGGAGCCTGCTGCGCAATTCGGCGACCGCGCATCCGTTCTATTGGGCAGGGTTCGCGCTAGTGGGCGGCCAGTGAGCCAAGGAGTCATTATGCTGATCCAAGGAGTCATTATGCATCGGGTGCGTGCGGTGGTCCGAAACCTGGTGCCCATCGGCGTGGTGGCCGCACTGGTGACCTGTAGCGACGACCCGACGCGTCCGCCTCCGCCTCCGCCGCCGAGCTTCGAGTTCGTGGTTTCCGAACCCCGTACAGCGCCGGTCGGTGCATCGTCCCAAAGCGGACCAAGGGCCCCGTCGGCGCAGATGGCCGACGGCATCATCTACGTGTCGCTCCCTTCCGGGACGGTGCCGGGCGGCCGGAGCGCGGCGATCCGCAATCTGACCAACGGCTTCGCGGCGACAACGGACGTCGTGGACGGCGGGTTCGATCCCGTGCCCCTGGTGGCGGGCGTCGGCGACTCCGTCGAGGTCGTCATTACGGATGGCTCCGGCGGAACGACCAGAGCCGCGCTGAGGGTGCCCGCGCGCCGGCCACCGGTCATCGTGCGGACCGTGCCGCCCAAGGGCGGGACGGACGTGCCGCTCAACTCGCTGATCAGGGTCGTGTTCAGCGAGCCGATGGACTCCGGCACCATCACGACCGAAACCGTGCGGCTGATTCGGAACGGCACCCCCGTCGCCGGCCGAGTCGTGCTCGCGGCCGACGGCCTGCGGGCGGACTTCGTGCCGGATGCGCTGCTGGACCGGGCGACGGTCTACACGCTGGCGGTGGAGAGCGGCGTGGCCGACCTCTCCGGCGACGTGCTCGGCCAGAACGTGGCCGCGGACTTCACGACGGGGAACCAGACGGGCGCTTCACCCGTCTCGTCCGTCACGATCACGCCCGGGAACGCGGACCTGGTGGCGTTCGTGGGCGATACGCAGCCGGTCTTTCCGGGGATGGTGTTCATGTCGCCGGGGATCGTGTCGCTCACCGCGACCGCCCGAGACTCAAGCGGGGCCCCGGTCACGAGTAACACCGCCGTCTGGACGAACTCCAGTCCGTCAGTCACCAGGCTGGACACCACTAGGCTGGTGACGGCCGAGCCTGCGGGCGCAACCGCCTCGGTCCAGGTGTTGGCTCCCGGCCGTGCCACGATCACGGCGACGGTTGACGGTGTTGCCGGGACAGCGGTGATCACCGTGCTGACGGCGACGGTTGCGCCCGCGGCTGCGACGCTGCGGGTGGGGGAGACGGTGCGCGCCGTCGCGACGGTGAAGGATTCCGCCGGGAGGGTGCAGACCGGGTGGACGGCGTATTGGTCTTCGCGCCGCAACGCCGTGGACGTGGGGTCGAACAGCGGGCTTGTCACCGCGCTGGCACCGGGTGTCGAGCTGGTCACGGTGACCTTCCAGTATCCGGCATTGTTCGGGATCGGGGTCGGCGGCTCCGCGTTCGCCAGGATCACGGTGGGGTCCGGTGGGCCGCTGTCGTCGGTGGTAGTGGAGCCCGATACGGTGCGAACGGTGCCGATCGGAAGGGTGCTTCTGAGGGCCACGGTGCGGGATGCCAACGGTGCGAACACCTATGCCCCTGTGAGTTGGTCCATTGCTCCGCAGCAATGCGGCCAATTCAATTGCAACTCGGTCGAGCCCGACGGGAATGTGTGGAATGAGGCCTGGGTTCAAATGAACGACCAGGCCGGCACCTATACCGTTACGGCGACCGCGGGGGGCCGAAGCGATACCACCACGGTGATCAGCGACTACATCACGGTCGCCGCCGTGAGCGAGGGCTCCGACGGCGGATTGTACGGCGGCGCCTGCGTGCTGACGCCCAACGGAGAGGCGTACTGCGTGGGCCCTCACGGCGCTTCAGGCTACGGTATGGTCCATTTCGGCTACGTCGGTCCCGTGGCCGTCACCGGCGGACTCAATTTCTCCGCGATCAGCAGCGGCGTCTCGCACCGCTGCGCGCTGACGGCGGCCGGAGTCGCGTACTGCTGGGGGGCGAACTCCTACGGCCAGCTTGGAACGGTCGCGAGCCTCCAAGACTGCAACCCAGACCCCCGAATCGGCCTTGATTGCAGTCCTTCGCCGGTCCCCGTTGCCGGCGGGTTCAACTTCGCGCGGATCACGACCGCGTACTCTCACACCTGTGCGCTCACCACGGCCGGTGCGGCGTATTGTTGGGGTGAAAACGACGCGGGACAGCTCGGCGACGGCACCACCATCAGCCGTTCGACTCCCGTCGCCGTGGCGGGCGGGCTCAGTTTCACGGAGGTGAGCACGTCAGTCGGTCACACCTGCGCTCTGACCGGCGCCGGGCTCGCCTACTGCTGGGGGAACAACGGGGCCGGAGAGCTTGGGAACGGCTCCACGACCAGTAGTTCCACGCCGGTGGCGGTCACGGGCGGGCTCACCTTTTCACGCATCGCCGCTGGTTCAGGCTACGCTGGTTGGGGCAACACCTGTGCTATCACCGCCACCGGTGTGACCTACTGCTGGGGCAACCGGTACTCGCTGGCCAACGCGTCCTCGGCGAACAGCCCGGTTCCCGTTCCGGTCGCGCCCGGGCTCACCTTCACGGAGCTCGGCGGGGCAGGCGGGCGCTGCGGCCTCACGGCCGGCGGCGCGGTCTATTGCTGGGGTGCCTACTACGCGAACTACTCGGACGACAACGACACCCTGATCACGGTGGGCCCCTCGCTGCTCGGTGGAGGCCTGGCGTTCGCTTCGCTGAGCCCGGGCGGCGACTGGGCGTACGTGTCGTGCGGGATCACAACCGGCGGCGTGGCGTACTGCTGGGCCAGCGTCGGTTACGGGCCGTTCCGTGGGGAGCCGCGCAAGCTGTGGGGCCAGCGGTGAGCGGCGCACCCGCCAAGAAACTAAAGAGCCGGGGAGACATCCTTCCCGGCTCTCTCGTGCTGCGTGGCCTGTCAGCCGCTGCCCCTGTGCCAGTCGAGCCCTGAAGGGCTCGCTTGGCCACTGGCGCACGCTGAAGCGTGCCGAGGGGCCCGACGTCCAGGGCGCGCAACAGGCCGAGCGAGGGCTTCAGCCCTCGACTGCTCCGAGCCCGCGCTTCAGCCCGCGACCTCCGCGTCGCCGCGAGGCGTCAGCTTGGGGCGGTCCGCCGCGTGGCGGCGCAGCCTCCGAGGTCCTACACCAGCGTCGCCAGCGCCTCTACCCCGACCGCCCTCACACCGGGCCTGAGCGCCTCCCCCGCCGCCGTGGGCGGCCCCGGCCGGTGAACGACTAGCCGAGTGAGGCCGTACCCGGCGACCGCCCGGCTGAGCCGCAGCAGCGGCTCCGCATCGCCCGGCCGCACCGTGCGCGAGGCCTTGGCCTCGATCAGCAGCAGCTTGCGGTGCCCCGTCGGCACCACGAAGTCCACCTCGAGCCCCTGCTGGTCCCGGAAGTGATACAGCTCCGCCCGCCGGCCACCGGCGGCCTGCGCCTTCGCGATCTCGGCCGCCACGAAGCCCTCGAACAGCGGCCCGAGGAAGGGTGAGGCCGCGAGCGCCCGCTCCGTCTCGAGGCCGAGCAGGTGACAAGCGAGCCCCGAATCCGTGAAGTAGATCTTCGGAGACTTGATCAGCCGCTTCCCGAACGACTCGAAGAACGGAGGCACCAGCAGGATCTGGCCGGTGATCTCCAGGATGCTCAGCCACTGAGTCACCGTCGGCACCGACACACCCAGCGGGGCCGCCAGGTCAGTCTTGTTCAGCAGCTGGCCCATGCGGCTCGCCACCAGCGCGAGGAACCTGCGGAACGTCGCCAAATCGCGAATCCCCGTCACCGCGCGGACGTCGCGCTCCAGGTACGTCTGTACGTAGGATCGGAACCAGATGTCCGCGGCGGCGGGCCTGGCGATCACCTCCGGATACCCGCCGCGCCGCAGGGACACCTTCGCCGACTCGGCGATCGAGAACGGCAACAGGTGCAGTACGGCCGCCCGGCCCGCCAGGGACTCGGTGACGCCGCGCATCAACGGCGCCTCCTGGGACCCCGTCAGCAGCCATCGGCCGGTGCGCCGCGGCGCGTCGTCCACCCGCGTGCGGACGTAGCTCAGCAGCTCGGGGGCGTTCTGCACCTCGTCCAGGATCACCGGAGGGCGCAGCCCGTCCAGGAAGCCGCGCGGGTCGGCGCGCACCCGGGCCAGGATGTCGGGATCTTCCAGCAGCACCCATGCCGCCCGCGGGAACTGCCGCCTGAGCAGCGTGGTCTTGCCCGCCCGGCGGGGCCCCGTCAGCAGGACGACCGGGAATTGGCGGGCCGCACGCGCCAGCTGCGCGGCCAGGAGGCGGGGGACGTAGTGCATGTGAGAATCCTAAAGTTGCACCTTAGAAAACTCAAGTACGTCTTCGATGCCCGTGTCCTTGCCGCGCGGCTGCTCGACTCGTACGGCAACGGCGCGCGGGTGGAGGAGTACGCCGCGACCGGGAACGCGGTGTGGCGCATCGAAGGGACCCCGGCTACTGCTGGCAGTTCTTTAGGCCCGGCCAGCCACTGGAGCTCGGGCCAGCGGTGAGCGTCGCCGCGAGGCGTCAGCCTTGAGCGGGGGACAGCAGCGCGCCGAGCTTCTCGAGCACCTCCAGCGTGGCGGGCGCCGGTAACCGGCAGATGAACCGGGCGCGCCGGGCCCGCCAGTCGAGGCTCTTCACCTGGTCTGAGAGCACGGCTCCCGACACGTCGAGCCCCGGCGGTAGCCGCACCTCGAACGGATAGCCCTTCACTCGGCTGGTGATCGGACACAACACGGCCAAACCGACTTTCCCATTATAGGCCGCCGGAGAGACGACCAGCGCGGGGCGGCGTCCCGCTTGCTCGTGGCCGGCCTGCGGCTTGAGCGACACCCACACCACGTCGCCGCGGCTCGGGACGTAGCGTCCCGGCACCTACCAGGCTTCCCGGCCGACCGGGCCCCCGAAGTCCTCCTCGCCGTGCACCATCTCCTTGCGGACGCCGGCGAGCAGGCTCTTGAGCGTGTACCGCGGTGGACGCAGCGGCTCGGCCACGAGCTTCCCGTCGGTGATGGACAGCCGGACCTCCCCCCCCTCAGCCATCCCCGCTTCCACGGCGTACGGCTTGGGGATGCGCAGCGCCAGGCTGTTGCCCCACTTCCGGACCCGCGCCCGCATGCGACGCTCCTTGTATCTACAATGAATATACCGGTCGCCTCTCGCGAACGCTAGGGGCCAGCCGTCACCCCACCGTCAACCGAGGGTCGCCAAGCCACTGGCACGACGTACGTCTCCCGCGGCAGTCGTGCGGAAGGGCAGCGGGCAGGGCGTGATTGACGAAGGTAGCTTCCAGGAGCTACCTTACCGTATGCGCGCCGTCGGCCTCAAGATCCTCAAGAACCGCCTGGCCGAGTACGTCAGGATGGCGGCGAGTGGGGAAACCATCCTAGTCACCGACCGGGATCGCATCGTGGCCGAGCTGGTGCCGCCCCGCGAGGGCCGCGCGTCGCGGCTGCACGACGCCGTGTTGGCCGAAGCCGTGCGCGAGGGCTGGCTCAGCCCGCCGCTGGCCGCCGGAGACACGCCGCCCCCGCGCGCACCCGTCGCCCCGCTCCGCCGTCTGCTCGAGGAGCTCGACGAGCAGCGCGCCGAGCGGTGATATACCTCGACACCTCCGTCGCTCTCGCCCACCTGCTGGCCGAGGATCGCGCGCCGCCGGAATCGCTGTGGCGTGAGACGCTCATCTCCAGCCGGCTGCTCGAGTACGAGTTCTGGACGCGCATCCACGCGCGAGGCCTGACCCGCTCCCACGGGGAGGCCGCTCGGGCGCTGCTGGCCCGCGTCGGCTTCCTGGAGTTGTCTCCCCCCGTGCTGGCGCGAGCACTGGAGCCGTTCCCGGTGCCCGTCAGGACGCTCGACGCGCTGCACTTGGCGTCGGTTCAGTTCCTCAAGGGTCTACAGGCCGACGTGACGCTGGCCAGCTACGATGAGCGGCAGAAGGCGGTGGCGAGAGCGCTCGGCATCGGAACCGCGGACGTGTGATTGGCGCACGCCAACCATGACGATGGCGGCCCGGTCGGGGCGGAGGGCCGGGCCGCCGGCTATATTGACCCATGGTCAATCCGACGGCCGGTTGGAGGGCCTTCGAGCTCGCCGACGAGCGGGAAGCGGCGGGACTCAGTTACGAGGAGGCCTTGGCCCGGTTCGCCGCGCTGTGGGCGTACGCGCGCGAGGTCCGCCCCGACATCGGTGCGGACTGGGAAGAGGACGTGCGGGCGGACATCGCGGTGGCGCGCGCCCTGAATGGCCTCCCGCCCGGCTGAGCTGCCGTCCTTTGTGGCCGCGCTCGCCCGAGCCTTGGACGAGCGAGGCCTTCCCTTCATGCTGATCGGCGGTCAGGCCGTCCTGGTCCACGGCCGTCCGCGACTCACCGAGGACATCGACGTGACGTTGGGTGCCGACCCGAGCCGGCTCGCCGACGTGCTGGCGGTCTGCGCGACGCTCGGGCTCGAAGCGCTTCCCCGCGATCTCGAACGCTTCGTGCGCGACACCTTCGTGCTGCCCGCGCGGGATCCCGCCACGGGCATCCGCGTGGACTTCATCTTCTCGACCACGCCCTACGAGCCGCAGGCCATCGAGCGCGCCGATCACCTGACGATCGGCGGCGCCGACGTGCCGGTGGCCACCGCGGAGGACCTGATCCTTCACAAGCTGTTCGCCGGGCGTGCGCGCGATATCGAAGACGCCGAGAGCGTGGTGCGCCGCAAGGGCGGTGCGCTCGACTGGGACTACCTCAGGCGTTGGGCGCGGGAGTTCGCCGGCGTGCGGGGGCGCGAAAGCCTCCCGCCCCAGGTCGAGCAGCTCCGCGGCGATCGCTAGGCGGCCGGGGCGCCAACCCCTCTTCGCCGGTCGCGAGTCTCAGCCCGCGACCTCCACATAGGGCTCCAGGGCCGCGCGGTACGTCTGGTACAGCACCGGCGGCGCCTTCACCTTTCTTCCCTCCAGCATGGACCGGATCATCAGCGCGTTGGCCGGCCCCTTTCCTTCGAAGTGGTTGTTGGAGATGACGTAGACATCCTGCACTCCATCGGCGGATGCGACTCGCCTGATGCGGTCCACCCACGGCTCCAGCTCCTCGGCCGTGTAGAGGTAGTCATAGCGCCGCGCCGAGTTCTCGTTGTGCTCGAACCAGGTGTCGTAGCGGCGGCCGTGGAAACGCACGTAGCCGATCGCGCTCGTGGCCCCCGCGGTGGGCCCGATGGACTCGCCGATCACCGGCTGGTCGATGTTCGCCCAGCCGAGGCCGAGGTCCTTCAGCATCACCGCGTACTCGTGCTTCGCCCACGAACCGTGGCGCAGCTCCACGACCATCGGCCACCCCGCGAAGTCATCGGAGAGTTTGCGGATCACGTCGCGGCTCTCGTCGGAGGGCTTGAACGACCACGGGAACTGCGCCAGCACCGCGCTGAGCCGTCCCGCCTCGCGCA
>JAUYOW010000320.1 GCA_030697825.1 Gemmatimonadales bacterium
CGTTGCTGTTGCCAGAGCCGTAGTGGACGGCCGGGCCTGGCGGGGGATCATGGTGGACGGCGCGGGGATCGGAAGCTCGATGGCGGCCAACAAGGTGCCCGGCGTGCGCGCGGCCCTATGCTACGACCTCACCACCGCTGCCAACGCGCGGGAACACAACGATGCCAACGTACTCACTTTGGGCGGCACGCTGATAGGCACGCGGCTTGCTGCTGACATAGTGCGCGCGTTCCTCGCCACTCCCTTCGGGGGAGGACGGCATCAGAAACGAGTGGAGAAGATCAACCGACTCGATTCCGGCCGCGGCTAGCACGACCCGGGCCGCACGCCCGAGGTCGCCATGACCGTCCGTCGCCAGGAAGCACTCGACTACCATGCCGGAGGCAGGCCCGGCAAGATCCAGATAGCGATCACCAAGCCCTGCAAGACCCAGCGCGACCTCTCCCTCGCCTACACGCCCGGCGTCGCCGAGCCCTGCCTCGACATCCAGAAGAACCCCGACGACGCCTACCGCTACACCGCCCGTGGCAACCTGGTCGCGGTGGTGTCCAACGGGACGGCGGTGCTCGGCCTCGGCGACATCGGCGCGCTGGCCGGGAAGCCGGTCATGGAGGGCAAGGGCGTGCTCTTCAAGGCCTTCGCCGACGTCGACGTCTTCGACCTCGAGATCAACGCCCCCACGGCCCAGGACTGCATCCGCTTCTGCGAGATGCTGGAGCCGACTGTCGGCGGGATCAACCTCGAGGACATCAAGGCCCCCGAGTGCTTCGAGGTCGAGGAGACGCTCAAGAAGCGGCTCAAGATCCCGGTCTTCCACGACGACCAGCACGGGACCGCGATCATCTCCGGCGCCGCGCTCCTCAACGCCGCCGAGATCGTCGGCAAGAGGCTGGAGGACCTGCAGGTCGTGTTCAGCGGGGCCGGCGCCTCGGCGATCGCGACAGCCAACCACTACGTGCGTCTCGGCGTGAAGCTCGAGCACATCATCCTGGTGGACACCAAGGGCGTGGTGCACCCCGAGCGCACCGACCTCAATCCATACAAGGCCGCCTTCGCCCGCGACACGAACGCCCGCACCCTCGGCGAGGCGATGAAGGGCGCCGACGTGTTCGTGGGTCTCTCGGTGGCGGGCATCGTCTCCCGCGACATGGTGGCCGGGATGGCCGAGCGGCCGATCGTGTTCGCGCTCGCCAACCCGACGCCGGAGATCATGCCGGACGAAGTGCGCGCGGCCCGCCCCGACGCCATAGTCGCCACCGGCCGGTCCGACTTCCCGAACCAGGTCAACAACGTCCTCGGCTTTCCGTTCATCTTCCGCGGTGCGCTCGACGTCCGCGCACGCGCGGTGAACGACGAGATGAAGATGGCCGCGACCCGCGCCCTTGCCGCGCTGACGCGCGAAGAAGTGCCGGAAGCCGTGCTCCTGGCATACGGTCTCGACCACCTCCACTTCGGGCCGGACTACCTGATCCCCAAGCCGCTCGACGCCCGGGTGCTGCTGTGGGTGGCGCCGGCGGTCGCCGAGGCCGCGGTGAAGAGCGGCGTGGCGCGCACCACTCTCGACCCGGTCCGCTACCGCGAGCAGCTGGAGGAGCGCTTCGGCGCGAGCCGGGCCCTGGTGCGCACCCTCACCGCGCGCGCCCGGCGGACCCTCCAGCGACTGGTCTTTCCCGAGGGGCACGACCACCGGGTCCTCCGCGCCGCGCATCTCCTCGCGGACGAAGGCGTGGCGAAACCGATCCTCCTGGGTTCCCGGGAGCGCATCGCGCGCGCAGCGGCCGAGGCCGAGGTGCCTCTCGACGCCCTCACGATCGTGGACCCCGCGACCGACGCCGCCCGGGAGCGTTACGCCAAGGGGCTCTGGGAGCGCCGCGCCCGCAAGGGCGTCACCGAGCACCAGGCGATCCAGCTGGCGTCGCGTCCCGACTACTTCGGCTCCCTGATGGTGGCGCTGGGCGATGCCGACGCGCTGCTGTACGGCATCGAGCAGATCTACCCGGACAAGCTGCACGCACCGCTCCAGGTGGTCGGCGTGACCCCGCTTGCGGGGATCGCCGCGGGCGTCATCGCGGTTACGATCGAGCGCGACTCCTACTTCCTCGCCGACACCACCCTGGTCGAGCATCCCGACGCGCGGACCGTCGCTACCATCGCATCACAGACCGCGAAGCTGGTGCGGCGCTTCGGGCTGGTGCCAAGGGTAGCGCTGCTGTCGTTCTCCAACTTCGGGTCCTACCGCACCGATGACAGCACCCGCATGGCCCTCGCGGCCCGCATCCTGCACGACGAAGAGCCGGACCTCGAGGCGGACGGCGAGATGATGGCCGAGACCGCGCTGACGCCCGCCCTCCTCAGGGGCCAGTACCCCTTCAGCCGGCTCAAGGGGCAGGCCAACGTGCTCATCTTCCCCGGCGTCGCGGCGGCGAACATCGCCTACCAGCTCATCAAGTGCCTGGCGGGCGCGCAGGTCATCGGCCCGATGATCGTGGGCACGGCCAAGCCGGTGCACCTGTTGCGACGCGATTCAAGCGTGGAGGACGTCGTCAACATGGCCGTTATCGCCGCCGTGGACGCGCAGGAGCGGTGCCGGTGACGGCCCTGCAGGTTTCAGACTCCGGTGTTACTTTTTCCGGCTCAACTTTCGACTTCGGACCCTGACTGATATGACCACGACCGCCGCCCCTTCGACCCTTCACGGTCACGGCCTGCGCCACACCGGCACGGCATTCTGGAACCTCACCCCCGCGGGCCTGTACGAAGAGGCCGTGAAGCGCGGTGAGGGCACGGTCGCCGCCGGCGGCCCGATCGTGGTGATCACCCGGCCGCACACCGGCCGCTCCCCCAACGACAAGTTCGTGGTTCGGGAGCCGGCGTCGGAGAGCACGGTCTGGTGGGGCAACGTCAACCAGCCGTTCGAGCCGGCGAAGTTCGACGCGCTCCACGCCGCGGTACTGCACCACCTCGAGACCCAGGACCTCTTCATCCGCGATCTCTTCGCCGGTGCGGATCCGAAGTACCGCCTCCCGGTGCGGTTCATCACGCCGCGCGCCTGGAGCGCGCTCTTCGTCAACAACATGTTGGTGCGCCCGCACGCCGCCGAGCTGGCAGGCTTCGAGCCCGGATTCACCGTGCTGCACGCACCCGAGTTCCAAGCGGACCCGGCGAAGCACGGCACGAAGAGCGGCACCTTCATCATCATCAGCTTCGCGAAGAAGCTGATCCTGATCGGCGGGACGCGGTACGGCGGCGAGATGAAGAAGTCGATCTTCACGATAATGAACTACCTCCTCCCCGACCGTGACGTCCTGCCGATGCACTGCTCGGCGAACGTGGCGAAGAACGGCGAGTCGGCGATCTTCTTCGGCCTCTCGGGCACCGGGAAGACCACGCTTTCGGCGGACCCGGAGCGCGGCCTGATCGGCGACGACGAGCATGGCTGGAGCGACCGCGGCGTCTTCAACTTCGAGGGCGGCTGCTACGCGAAGGTGATCCGCCTCTCCCCCAGGGGCGAGCCGGAGATCTACGCCACCACCCGGCGCTTCGGCACGGTGCTCGAGAACGTCGTCATCGACCCGGTCACGCGCGAGCTCAACCTGGACAGCCAGGAGATCACCGAGAACACCCGCGCCTGCTACCCGATCGACTACATCCCGAACCACGTCCCGTCGGGCGCGGCAGGCCACCCCCAGCACGTGGTCTTCCTCACGGCGGACGCCTTCGGCGTCCTGCCGCCGATAAGCAAGCTCTCCGCCGACCAGGCGATGTACCACTTCCTGTCCGGCTATACCGCGAAGGTCGCCGGCACGGAGCGCGGCGTGACCGAGCCCAAGGAGACGTTCAGCACCTGCTTCGGCGCGCCGTTCCTCCCGCGGCCACCGGCGCTCTACGCCGAGATGCTCGGGAAACGGATCCATCAGCACAAGGTCTCGTGCTGGCTGGTGAACACCGGTTGGACGGGCGGCCCCTACGGCGTCGGCCAGCGGATGAACCTCGGGTACACCCGCTCGATGTTGCGCGCGGCGCTCGCCGGCGCACTTGACGGGGCAGCCTGCACGCCCGATCCGGTTTTCGGCGTGCGGGTGCCGCACCACGTCCCCGACGTGCCGGACGACGTACTCAGGCCGCGCGACACGTGGACCGACCGGGCCGCCTACGACGCGCAGGCCGCGAGGCTCGCCGGACTGTTCGCGAAGAACTTCGAGAAGTACGCCGCCGGCGTCCCGCAGACGGTGCGTGACGCAGGGCCGAAAGCGGGCTGAGCCTGGTGAGGCGCGCCGGGCCCCGCGGGGAGGTCGTCCGCGACCTCCTCTGGCAGAACATCGCGCTGGAGCCCGCCGCGCTGGAAGTCGTAGACACGCCGGCCTTCCAACGGCTGCGCTACGTCCGCCAGCTGGGCCACGCCTTCCTCGTCTATCCCGGCGCGACCCACACCCGCTTCGAGCACGCCCTCGGCGCGTATGGGCTCGCCCGGCGCGCGCTCGACATCCTGGGGGCGCAGGAGGGCGGCGACGCCATCTCCGATCGCGACTCGCTCTTCATCCGCCTCGGCGCGCTGCTCCACGACATCGGTCACTACCCCTTCTCGCACGCCCTCGAAGAAGCCGGGTTCACCTCGCACGAAACGCTCGCCGCGGGCCTGCTCTCGCGCCCGCCGCTGGCCGAAGTGCTCGCCGACCACGGCTTCGAGCGTCCCGCCGAGACGTTCGGGGCGCTGGTCCGCGGCACCAGCGATCATCCGCTCGCGGGCCTGATCTCCGGCTCCATTGACGTGGACAAGATCGACTACCTCAAGCGCGACGCGCTCATGTGCGGCGTGCCTTACGGCGAGGTGGATGTCGACCGACTCCTTGCCTGCCTCACGGTCACGGAGCTGGGCGGCAGGCGAACGGTCGGCATCCTGGAGAAGGGCGTCGCGGCGCTAGAGTCGCTGCTCTTCGCGAAGTACCAGATGTACCGGAACGTTTACTGGCACCACGCGGTCCGGAGCGCGACCGCTATGTTCAAGCGCCTGGTTCGCGAGGCGGTCCTGGACCGCGCGCTCGACCCCGGTTCGCTCGTCGAGACCACCGACGACGCCTTGGTGCACGACATCGCCGCCCGGGACCGGACCGGCATGGCCAAGGCGCTAAGGGAGCGGCGGCTTTACAAGCGCGCGCTGGAGTCGCTGCCCGCCGAACTGCCGGCGCCCCTGCCATCCTGGCTTCGGGACGACGCGGTGCGGCTCGCCAGAGCCGAGGACGCGCTGGCACGCGCGGTGGGACTCGGTCGGGGCGAGCTGCTCATCGACCTCCCGCACAAGGAGGCGATGCTCGGCCTCGACCTCCCCATCGTGCGGCGCGACGGCTCGGTGGAGCGGCTCACGCAGAAGGGCTGGCCGGGCAGGATGGACCTGCCTCCGTTCGCCGCCGGTCTGGCCGAGTCGGCGTGCCGGCTGCGGGTGTTCGTCGGGCGGCCGGTCGAGGTGGAGCGGGAGGCGCTGCTGGAAGTGCTGGCCGGCTGACTTTCCGGCCGATCTGCTAGGCGACGGCCGGGGCCTGGGTCTCGCCGCTGGTGCGCGGCGACCGGGTTTCCGCAGTGGTGGTCGTGTCCTCCGGCATCTCTCCCGCGGAATCCACGTGCACGATGATCGCCGTGATGTTGTCCAACCCCCCACGGCGGTTGGCTTCCGCCACCATGCGGTCCACCCATTTCTCGGGCGTGCCCTGCGTCTGGAGGATGGACGCGAGCCCGTCGTCCTCCACCATCCCGGTGAGGCCGTCGCTCGCCAGCAGATAGGTGTCGCCCGCCCGCACCGTGCCGGAGAAGATGTCAGGCAGCACGTCGCCGCTCGCGCCCACGCACCGCGTGATCACGTTCGCGTAGGGATGGGTGCGCGCCTGCTCGGGCGTCAGGTACCCGGCGTCCACCTGCTCCTGCACGTAGGAGTGGTCCTTCGTAAGCTGGTGGAAGACGCCTTCGCGGAGGAGGTAGGCCCTGCTGTCGCCGACCTGGCCTATGAGATAGCGATTGCTGTGGAGCACCATGACGGTGGCGGTCGTGCCCATCCCGCGCTTGTCGTGCTCGGCCAGCGTCCGCTCGAAGATGGCTGCGTTCGCGCCGCGGATGGCCTGCGACAGGCGCGTCGCGGCGTCCTCCGGCGCGAGACCCTTGAACGAGCCCAGGTCCCGAGAGATGAGCCGGACCGCCATGTCGCTCGCGACTTCGCCCGCCGCGTGACCGCCCATCCCGTCCGCCACCACGAACACCCCCCGCTCGGGGACCATCAGGTAATTGTCCTCGTTCCCGGACCGTATCAGTCCGACGTCGGTGCGAGCGGCGCAGGTGATGTGCAGAGTCACGCTCACCTAACGGCCTCCCGACGGCGGCTTGATGTCCTGGAGCTTGACGGCCGAGATCATGCGCGTGGACACCGGCGCGTTCACGCCGAAGGAATCGTCGGTGGGCTCGAACACCAGCTGCACGTCGCCGAACCGCACGAAGGCGCCGGGCGCTATGGCGACGTCGCCCTTGACGCGCTCGCCGTCCACCATCGTGCCGTTGGTGGACTCGAGGTCGGTGAGGATCCACAGCCCCTCGCGCCGCGTGAGCTTGGCGTGCTGTGAAGAGACCGAGTCGTCGGGGATGACGAGGTCGCAGTAGTCCGCGCGGCCGATGTTCACCACCGGCACCTTCACGATCAGGCGCTGGCCCTTGAGCGACCCGGTGCGCACCAGGAACTTCGCGAGCGCCGGCGGGCCGGCGGGCCTGGGGGCGGACGGCGGCGGAGCCTGCGGCAGAGCGGCGGCTGGCGGCTTGGGCACGGGCGGGGCCGGTGGCGGCGCGGCCGCGACAGGAGGCTTGGGGGCAGGCGGGGCCGCCGGCGGTACGGCAGCGGCCGGTGGCTTCGGCGCGGGCGGTGCAGGCGCGGCTGCCGGGGGAGGAGGCGCAGCCCGCGGTGGCGCCTGGGCTGCGGGCGGCACGGACGGCACCGGCTTGCCGGTCTCGAAGTATCCGGTCGAAACCAGCTGCGCTGCGCCCGCCGGGGGTGGGGGCGGCGCGGTGAAGGCCGGCGGAGCAGGCGGCGGTGGAGCCGGAGCAGGCGGCGGTGCGGCCGCTGGTGGCGCGGGAGCCGGAGCGACCGGGACCGCGGGCGCCGCAGGCGCCGCGGGCGCGACGTCCGCGTAGAACCGGAACTCCTCCTCTCCCAGCTTTATCACGTCCGCTCGGGCCAGGAGCCGCTGGTTCTGCACCCGCTCCCCGTTCACGAACGTCCCATTGGTGCTCGAGTCCACCAGGATGTAGCCGCGAGGGCTCACCATGATCTCGGCGTGGCGCCGTGAGATCTGTCCACCCAGCACGACCACGTCTGCGCTCGCGTCCCGGCCGAACTTCAGGGATGCTCCCAGCACCTGATACTCGCGCCCGTCGGTGAGCGAAACGATTCGGCCACCCGTGGCGGTCGTCGCCTTGCCGGCGGCCTTCGACGGTCCGGCCGGCGGGTCGGGGAGCTTCAGGGCGGAGATGTACTGCGTGCTGCCGCTCTTCCGCTCATCCACGAAGAGCAGGTCGATGCCGCCGATCGTGACCTTGTCCCCATGCAGCAGCGGCTGCGGCAACATGCCGAGCATCACGCCGTTGACCTCGATCGCCGCACCCGGATCCACCTTCCGGATCGCCACGGAAAGGTCCGGGGCCGCGGTGAGCACGGCGTGCCGGAGGGCGATGCCCTGTCCCTCGAGCCTGAGGTGACAATCGGCCCCCGTACCAATCAACATCTCGCCCGACGGGATCGTATGGCGCTTCCCGCCGAATTCGATAAATGCCATCAGCAAGCCTCAACCGGGGGATGGGAAAAACGTAGCCGACGCGGCGTAACGGTGCAAGCTGGCGCAGCTTACGACCCCGGTGTAAGGGCCGCGCCGAGCTGAAGATGATACAGCTTCTCGTACAGTCCGCCGCGCGCGAGCAGCTCCCGGTGCGCCCCCCGCTCCCGGATCTGCCCGTGATGCAGCACCAGGATCGTGTCGGCATCCTGGACCGTGGAGAGCCGGTGTGCAACCACCAGGCACGTCCTTCCACGCATCAGCTCCACGATCGCCGCCTGGACTTGCTCCTCCGACTCGGCGTCCACCGATGAGGTCGCCTCGTCGAGCACCAGGACCGCCGGCCGCACCGCCAGCGCGCGTGCGAACGCGAGCAACTGGCGCTCCCCCACCGACAGGCTCGCCCCGCGCTCCCCGAGGCGGTGATCGTACCGCTGCGGCAGCCGCCGGATGAAGCGGTGCGCCCCGACCCGCTCGGCTGCGGCTTCCACCGCCCGGTCGTCAATGGGCTGGTCGAGCCGGATGTTGCTCCGGATGTCGCCCGTGAAGAGGAAGATGTCCTGCTGGACCAGCCCGATCCGCGCCCGCAGGTCGGCCTGCGCGACATCCCGAACGTTTACACCATCCACGGTGATCCTGCCGTGATCCACGTCATGAAAGCGCAACAAGAGGTTGATGACCGTCGTCTTCCCAGCCCCGGTGTGCCCCACCAGCGCCACCTTCTCCCCCGGCCGCGCGGTGAACGAGACCCCGCGCAGCACCCAGCCCTCATCGTCACCCAGCGGCGCAGCGCTCGGGTAACGGAACCAGACGTCCTCGAACGCCACCTCGCCGCGGGGCGGCTCAGGCAGGCGCCGGGCGGGCTCCGGGTCCCGCACCGTCTCCGGCTCGTCCAGCAGGCGGAAGACGCGCTCCGACGAGGCCATCGCCGACTGGACGATGTTGAACTTGTCGGCGATGTCCTGAAGGGGCTGGAAGAAGCGCCGGGTCAGCTGGAAGAAGGCCGCCAGCACGCCGATGGTGAGCGTGTGGCCGAGCACTCGCCCGCCGCCGTAGACCAGCAGCGTGGCGAGCGCTACGGACATCAGCACTTCGATCACCGGGAAGAACACCGCGTACACCGTGATGGACACGAGGTGCGCATCGAGGTGGGCGCGGTTCACTTCCTCGTAGCGGTGGAGGGTCCATTCCTCCCGGCCGAAGAGCTGGACGATCCGCATCCCCGAGATGTGTTCCTGGAGGAAGGAGTTGATCCGCGCGAGTCGGACCCGGATCTCCCGGTACGATTCGCGGACCCGGACCCGGAAGACCTGGGCCGCCAGCGCCATCACCGGGATGACGGCGAACGCGGCCAGTGCCAGGCGCCAGTCCACCCAGAGCATCCACGCCATGATGACGAACAGCGCGAACAGGTCGCCGAAGAGCGCCACGACGCCCGAAGTGAACAGCTCGTTCAGCGTCTCGACATCGCTCGTGACGCGGGTCATAAGTCGCCCGACGGGGTTGCGGTCGTAGAATGCGACACCCAGGCGCTGGAGCTTCGCGAAGATCTCGAGCCTGAGGTCGATCATCACCCGCTGTCCGATGCGGGCGGTCACGATGGTCTGGCCGTACTCCAGCACGAACTCGGCGAGGAGCGCGGCGGAGAAGAGAGCCGCCAGCACTCCCAGCCGATGGGTGTCGCGCGTGGGGATGGCGCGGTCGATCGCCTCCCGGGTGAAGTAGGGGCCCGCCAGCTGGAGCGCCGCCGTGCCCAGGAGCATTAGAAAGGCGAACGCCGCGGACCAGCCGTAGGGGATCAGGTAGCGAAGCAGGCGCCGCAGCAGCGACGCATCCAGCGGCTTGCCGAGGACGTCCTCCTCGTGGAGCGAGGCCGTCACGCGATCTGGGAGCCCGCGACGGCGGTCTCCTCCACCTCATCCAGGCGGCCGTGCAGCAGCTTGTAGAAGACGAACGAGCCGAAGATGACGGTCGCGTAGCTGACCGTGAACCTCCAGATGATGGTGTAGGCGGGAAGGAGCTCGTTCCTCACGTAGACGCTCATGAGCGCCGCCGAGAGCGCCTCCGCCGCCCCGGCGCCACCGGGCGTGGGCATGAAGTAGAGCAGGAACGATATCGTGGTCTGGACGATCAGGACGTCCACGAAGTGCGCCTGGATCCCCAGCGCGCGCAGCGTGACGTAGCCGGCAAGCAGGCGGTTGGCGTGCGCGAGCCCGGACGTCAGCACGCCTACGAACATCTGGAGCCAGCCGCTCGGCGTCCGGAAATAGGCCCCCACGCACTCGTGCATGCGGTCGATGCCGGCACGCAGGCCGTCGACGCGCTTGGCCATCCGCTCGCCGTGGTGGCGCTCGAGCCAGTTCACGGCCCGGTGGAAGAGCGACGTCGTCACCTTCGGGAAGCCGAGGGCGAGGATCATCACGACGCCGACCAGGCCGAATGTCGCGGCGCTGGTCTTGAAAACATCGTAGAGCGAGATGCTCAGGAACTGGATGCCGTGGGCCTCGAGCGACCGGCCGGCCCCCAGCACGATCGCCAGCGGTCCCGCGACAGCGAAGAAGATCACCGTCGTGACGAAGCTCATCAGCGTGGAGGTCATGGCCTCGGGGAGCGGCACGCCGTAGCGCTTCATCGTCAGGATCATCGTCGGGCCGCCGCCCGCCTGCGCCGGAGTGAGGTACGCCGCCCAAGCGGTCAGCCCGCCCGCCGTCACCATGCCCCGGAACGGCGTCCTGGGCCAGACGTGCCTGGTGAGGAGCCAGATCCGGATGCCGCCACCAAGCCAATCGGACGAGGCGAGCACCATGGCTACCACCAACCATCCTGGCCGCACTTGCGCGAAGGCGTGGAGCGTGGATTGCCACGCCCCGGTCCGCCATAGGACCGCCACGACGCCGAGGACGGAAACGAGGCCGAAGATCTGAAGCCCGCGTTTCAAAGTGCGCGGGTTGAGGATGGAGGCCATGAGGCCGGGAAACTAGCCTGCCCGCCGCGAGGTGGCTACCGTTCCCAGGCTGTGGACCGCATGCTCGTCGTTCGGGGGGCCCGGCAACACAACCTGCGGGGTTTCACCCTCGCCCTGCCGCACCGCCGCCTCATCGTCCTGACCGGCCCATCCGGCTCGGGGAAGTCGTCGCTCGCCTTCGACACGATCTACGCCGAGGGACAGCGGCGGTACATCGAATCGCTCTCGACCTACGCCAAGCAGTTCCTCGAGCGGATGCCGCGGCCCGCCATGGACTCGGTCGAGGGCATCGCGCCCGCGGTCGCGATCGAGCAGAAGAACCCCACGACCTCCAGCCGCTCGACCGTAGGCACGGCGACCGAGATCTACGACTACCTGCGCCTCCTCTGGGCCCGCATCGGACGCGCGCGCTGCGTGGCGTGCGGCGGCGAGGTGAGGACGGATACGGTGCAGGAGGTCGTGGACCGGCTTGGTGAAGGGCGGACGGACGGACCGGCGGACGGACCGGCGGTGATGGTCGCCTTTCCGCTGCCGCCGGCGGTCAGGGCGAACCACGCGCAGATCGTCGAGAATCTCTCTGCGATGGGATTCGTCCGCGTCATGATCGGCGGCGTAGTGCACCGCCTCGACCAACTCCCCAGGAAGCTCGACCTGAGCAAGACGAAGGGCGCGCTCGTCATCGTCGACCGAGTTATCGCGACGCCGGAGAACGCCGAGCGCCTCGCCGACTCTCTGGCGACGGCGTTCGCCGAGGGCGACGGACTGGTCGTCGTGGTGGGGGAAGGCGGCAAAGCCCTTCGCTTCAGCAACACCCCCCGCTGCCTCTCGTGCGACGAGCCCGCCCCGACCCTCACACCGGCGCTGTTCTCCTTCAACCACCCGCGCGGCGCGTGCCCCGGCTGCAACGGATTCGGCGCGGTGCTCGAGTACGACGAGCGGCTCGTCGTCCCCGATGCCTCGCGGGCGATCGAGGACGGCGCGATCGATCCGTGGACCAAGCCGCGCTACGAGGGCCGGCGAAGGCTGCTCAAGCAGACCTGCCAGGGCGAAGACATCCCGACCGACTTGCCATGGAGCAAACTGAAAGCCGACAGCCGACGGCTCCTCCTGCACGGAAGGAAAGGCCGCTACCTCGGCATCTTCCCGTTCCTCAAAGGACTCGAGCGGAAGCGCTACAAGCAGTACGTCCGCGTCTTCCTCAGGCAGTACCAGATGGCGAGCGAGTGCCCCGCGTGCCACGGCCAGAGGCTGCGGCCCGACGCGCTCGCGGTCTTCGTCGGTGGCGAGACCATCGGCCAGGCGGCCGCGCGCACCGCGGAGGATCTCGCCCGCTGGGTGGCGAACCTGCCGCTCACCGCGTACGAGCGCGCCGTCGCCGACGTCGTGCTCGCGGAGCTGAACCAGCGCCTCGAGGTGCTGAAGGACGTGGGCCTGGGCTACCTGACGCTCGACCGGCAGACCCGCACCCTCTCCGGCGGGGAGGCGCAACGCATCTCTCTGGCCAACGCACTCGGCGGCAAGCTCACCGACACTCTGTACGTCCTCGACGAGCCGACCATCGGCCTGCACCCGCGCGACACCGACCGGCTGCTCGCGCTCCTGCGCCGTCTCGCCGACCAGGGCAACACCGTTCTCGCCGTGGAGCACGACCCCGCCGCCATGCGCGCCGCCGACTGGCTCGTGGAGTTGGGGCCGGGCGCGGGCGAGCGCGGTGGACAGCTCGTTTTCGAGGGCACCAGCGACCAGATGCTCCGCGGCTCCACGCTCACCGGCGCCTACCTCTCCGGCCAGAAGAGCATCGCCGTGCCGTCGGTCCGCCGGCGAGCCGGGCCGCGCTGGCTCACCGTGGAAGGGGCGACCGCGCACAACCTCGATGGCCTCACGGTGGCCATCCCGCTCGGTACGCTCACGGTGGTCACCGGCGTCTCCGGGAGCGGGAAGTCCACACTGGTGAGCGATGTCCTCTACCGGCAGCTCGAGCGTCACTTCGAGGGACGCCACTCGGCAAAGGAACACCTCGGCGAGACCGTCGGCAGCGTGCGGCGCATCACCGGTCTCGAGGCGCTGGATGGCGCCGTGCTCGTGGACCAGTCGCCCATCGGGCGTACGCCGAGGTCCAACCCCGTGACGTACGTGAAGGCATTCGACGAGGTCCGTGAGTTGTTCGCCGCCGCGCCGCTCTCGCGCTCCCGGCGCTACACGCCGGCGACGTTCTCGTTCAACGTGTCGGGGGGCGGGCGGTGCGACGTCTGCGAGGGCGCCGGCCACGTGCAGGTGGAGATGGTCTTCCTCGCCGACGTCTACGTCCCGTGCGAGGCGTGCGGCGCCACGCGGTACCGCCGTCCGATCCTCGACGTCCGCATCCGGGGCTACTCCATTGCCGACGTCCTCCAGTTCACGGTGGACGAGGCGATCCGGCGGTTCCGGCACCAGGAGAAGCTGGGCCGGGCGCTCTGGCACCTCACCGAGGTCGGCCTCGGGTACCTGAGGCTGGGCCAGCCGGCCCCGACCCTCTCAGGTGGCGAGGCCCAGCGGCTCAAGATCGCGCGGGAGCTGTCGGCAGCGGGGAGGAAGCGCGGCCGCAAGCTATACATCCTCGACGAACCCACGACCGGACTCCACCTCGACGACGTGCGCGTCCTCCTCGGCGTCCTCGACCGGCTGGTGGACGCGGGAAACACCGTGCTCGTGATCGAGCACCACCTCGACGTCATCAAGAAGGCGGACTGGGTGATCGACCTCGGACCCGAGGCCGGGGCGGGCGGCGGACGCGTCGTGGCGGCGGGTCCGCCCGAGGTGATCGCGGCCCACCCGGAGTCCTGGACCGGCCGCTACCTCGCGCCGTTGCTGGCGACTCGTTAGTTTCGGCGCCATGCGGCCCACCCGTCACTTCCTCGCGCTGGCCACCCTGCTCGCTCTGACCGGCGCGGCGGGGTGTGGCGGCCGTCCTCCGGCAGCGCGGTTGACACCGCTCCCCCCAGACACCGCGCAAGCGTCCCCGCTCGCCGTCCGCCCCGGCGACGTGATCAAGGTCCAGGTCTGGGGCCACGAGGAGCTTTCAGGCGAGTTCCCGATCGACGAGAACTTCAACCTGCTCTTCCCCATCATCGGCGAGGTCAACGTCCGCCAGATGACGGTCACGCAACTCCGTGAGCGGATCCGGCAGGACCTGAGCCAGCTCTTCACCCAGCCGTTCGTGACCATCGTCCCGCTGTTCCGTGTGGCGGTGCTCGGCGAGGTCGTGCGGCCCGGGCTCTACTCCCCGGACCCGACCATGACGGTGTTCGACCTGCTGGCGCTCGCGGGCGGTCCGACCCGCTCGGCGCGGGAGCGCGAGATGCGCCTCATCCGCTCGGGCGACCAGATCCAGGTCTCGATCGAGCCCTCCGCCATCGCGCGCGCGACGCTGAGCGAGCTTGGAATCCGCTCCGGCGACCAGCTCATCGTCCCCCGGAAGAGATTCACCCGCGAGGATCTCGGGCTCCTGATGACGGCGGCCAACCTGGTCCTGATCGCCTACTCTGTCTTTCGCTGACCGAGCGGTTGACTCCCCAACCGCATCCGTCTACGATTCAGGGTTTCGGTCCCGAGTAGCTCAGTTGGTAGAGCAGCCGGCTGTTAACCGGCGGGTCGGGGGTTCGAGTCCCTCCTCGGGAGCTCTTTTCTTCATCTGATGCAGGCTGTCTCGAGAGCCGCTAGGTTCTCCCTCGCCCGATGACCCCTAAGCCCAAGGTGTTATTCATCCAGCATGTGGCGCCCGAAACACCGGGCGCTATCGCCGGCGCGCTGCACTCCGGGGGCCTTCGCCTCGAGTTGGTGCGAGCCTAAAAAGGAGATCTCCATGGACCCGGTCGCCGCATTCGCGGCCCTCGACCTGCGCGTCGGGCGAGTGACGCGCGCCGAACCTAACGAAGGCGCGCGCCAGCCCGCATACAAGCTCTGGATCGATTTCGGTCCGCTGGGGGAGAAGACATCCAGCGCCCGGCTCACCGACCTCTACCGTCCCGAAGACCTCTTGGGACGGCTGGTGATCGCCGCCGTGAATCTTGGCGTGCGCCGGATCGCGGGGTTCGCGTCGGAGGTGCTCGTCCTCGGCCTGCCGGACGAAGCGGGCCGCGTGGTGCTGCTCGAGCCCGAGCGGGACGTGCCGCTGGGCGGCCGGGTCTATTGACGCTTCAACGCCTTCTTCTCCTCAACCTTCAACGCCTCTTTCTCTTCAACGCTTTCTCGCCAGGCTCCACTTGAGCGCCGGTGGCGTGACCATCGTCGTCACGATGACCATCACGACCACCGCCGAGAAGGTGGCCTGGTCGATGATCCGCTCGCCCTGCA
>JAUYOW010000321.1 GCA_030697825.1 Gemmatimonadales bacterium
GCCGCGGTCGATGCCGCGGCGGCTCTTGGAGGAGACGATACCGAGCCGCACGCCTTTGGTCTTGAGGGCGCGGACGGACTCGAGGGCGCCCGGATAGGCGGTCACCATGCCGTCGTGGTGGGCGTAGTTCCACTCGCGATAGGTCGCGATCATCGTTTCGATTTCGGCCGGGTCGTCGGTGAAGTCGCGGAACTGGACGCGGAGCGGGGTGCCGAGGCCGGCGAGCCACACCGAGTCGTCGGGGACGGTGCCGCGGTGGACGAGCAGGGTGTGGCGGTAGGAGGCGAGGATGAGCTCGATGGAGTCGACGAGGGTGCCGTCGAAGTCGAAGAGGATAGTTGGGAAGCGCACTACGGAAGATAACAGCGGGCAGGTGGCGGTAGAGTTGCAGAGTTGCAGAGTTGCAGCGGTGGGCAGGGGACGGGAGACAGGAGACAGGGGTCATCCTCCTACTCCGCCGGGCAGCGAGTCGCGAGGGCGATCGCGGCGACCAGGACGAGGCGCGGAGTGCCCTCGAGCTTGGGTCCCGACAGCGGCGCGGCGCGTTCCACGACCTCGGCGATCCGAACGGCGAGATGGTCGTGAGCGCCGGCATCGGCCAGCAGCCGGCCGATCAGGCGGTCGAGACCCACGGGCAACTCGCACGCCAGCGCGGTCATCGCGCGCTCGATGGCTTCGGTGTCGGCGCGATCTCGCGTGGCTTCGGCGGCCCAGCCTTTCAGCAGGTCGAGAGCGGCACTTCGTCCGGGCCCGGTCGCGTGGGTGCCGCGCCGGACCGCGGAGTACTCGAGCAGTTGCGCGCGGGCGCGCGGCAGCACCGTGGCGAGGGCGCTGGTGAACTCTCCGGTACCCGTAGGGATGGCTGCGGCGCGCAGCGCCCGCTCGGCGAGATCACCCAAGGCGGCTGAGTCGGCCCTGACATCTCCGCTGGCGGCGATCGTGAAGGGCAACGGGATGCGTCGTCCGTCCTGCCACTCGAGCGCGAGGAGCACGCCCACGGCGGGCGAACCGCCATCCGCGACGATGCCCGCGGCCACGACCGGCGGATCGTGGCGGGCCGCGTCGAACGCGCCCACCTGAAGACGCCACCGCTCGCGCGCCTCGAACGGCGCGACCCGCCGCCAGCTCTCGTGTTCGAGCGTTTCGGGCAGCGGCGCTCCGCCGCCCACCCACCAAAGAGCGGCGAGCGGGTCCGGTTCGGCGCCGGCGAATCGCGGTACTTCTGCGAGCTTGGTGCGCAACTTCTCGAGGACGCCGGTCAGAGCGCCGAGGCCGCCCGCGGGGAGCAGGTGGGTGACGAAGACGTTGGCGTGCGCGGAATACAGCCGGTCCACGCGACCCACGCGCTGCATCACGCGCACCGGGTTCCACGGGAGGTCGTAGTTCACCACCGCCGCCGCGTCCTGGAGGTTCATCCCTTCGCTGGCTACGTCGGTGGCGATCAGGACGTCCGCATCGAGCATGGGATCGGGCTTCGCACGGCGGGCGCGCGGCGCGAAAGCGTCGAGGGCCACGCTCCGGTCGAGACGACCGGTGCCGGTCCACGCCGACTCGCCCACGACGGCGATCACGCGGAAGCGGCGGCGCAGGTGGCGGAGCAGATGCAGGGCGGTGTCGCGGTACTCGGTGAACACGATCGTCTTCGTGCCGGCCAGGGCCCCGGCCAGCAGCGCCTCGAGGGCCGCGAGCTTGGGGTCGGGCACGGCCTCCGCGACGTCCACGAGACCCAGGGCGCGCTCGATCGCCTCGCGCCACGGCTTCAGGTCGAGCGCCCCATCCGAACGCACCGCGGCCCGGAGAATGGGCCAAAGCACGAGCTGCGAGTCGTCGGCGTCGTGGCGCGGGAAGGCGGCGCGGAAGTCCTCCCGTGACAGGGCGATGCCCGTTTCCCGCGCGCGCGACCATTCGGCCAGGAAGTCGCGGTGACGCAGGAGGCTGCGCCGGAACGCGGCCCGGCTCGACTCCAGCCGGCGCAGCAGGTTGAGATGCATCAGCGCCCCGCCGCGCTCCTCACCGCCGGAGAGCGTGCCCAGCGCCGTGAGCAAGGCATGCAGCGAGCCGTCGTAGACGGCATCGAGATCGTAGCGGATCGCCGGCATCAGCACGCGACGTGGGAACGCCGCTCTGAGCTCGGGGAAGCGAAGCTCGACCAGGCGTCGCGTGCGGCACACCGACAGCGCCCCGAGGGCGAGCGCCGAAGCGCCCGGCTCCGGGTCTCCGAGCGATGCCGCGAGGTCGGGCACGCCGAATTCCCGGAACCGATCGGTCGCGGCGAAAAGGTGCACCAGAGCGGCCAGGTCGGCGGTGGCGTTGTTGATGGGGGTCGCGGTGAGGAGCGCCACGCGGCGCCCAACGGCGAGTCGCGCGAGTGCGTCGTAGCGCCGGGTGCGCGGATTGCGGAAGGCATGCGCCTCGTCCACCAGGAGCAGCGAGCAGCGCGAGGCCAGGACCGGCGGCATCCGCGCGAGCTCGGTGTGCGACCAGATGCGGATCGGCGTTCCCGTCGCTTCGGATGCCGCCGCCCACTCGGTGCGCAGCGCCGCGGGCACGATCGCGACCGCGTCGCCGGCGTGCCGTCGTTCGAGCGCCGCGAGAGCGAGTCCGATGTACGTCTTGCCGAGCCCGACGCCGTCGGCGACCAGCACGCCGCCGAACCGCGCCAGGATGGCCCGCGCCCGCGCGATGGCCTCGGCCTGATGCGGCAGAAGCCAGTCGGGCAGCGTCTCCGGCGCGAGCGGCGTGTCGAGCGGCTCCAGAAGACCGGCCAGCATCGCCCGCGCGGCGTCGGCGGGCGCGCGCACCTCCGCGACGCTGAGCGCCGGGAACAACGGGTCAGCGATCCCGGCCAGGGTCTCGGCGCAAAGTGTCGCCCAGGTGCCGGAGAAACGAGGCCGTGTCGTCGTCGAGGCCGAGCGCTTGTACGGCGTGCGTGTCGAGCTCATCGGGATCCCATCCTCCGCCGCGCGCGGCGTCGCGCCCTATCCGGGCCAGCGCACGCACGGCGGGCGTGTCGGGGTGAGTGGGGAGGGGCAGTGCCCCTACCGTGGATGCGTTGAAGCGGAACGCGCCGCCGCTGGCGCGCTCGGCGAGGACGAGCGCGACGCTGCGCACCGGACGGCTGTTGAGGTGCGCGGCGAGCCAGCAGGCCGTGTACTCGTCCGGAACGGCGACTCCGTAGCAGGTGTTGAGTGGCACCGGCGCATCGGGCATGCCGCGCGCGATTGGCGCGGCTTCGAGCGTTCCGGCGATGTCGCGCCAGATAACGAGCCACGACGCCCGCAAGAGGTCGGTGCGGAAGAGCGCCCACGGCGGCGCGCCGCGCGCGTCCGCGCGCCGGGCGAGAGGCACCCTGAAGGGCGCGAGATACGCGGACACGTGGTCGTGGACGCGGGCGAGCGGAACACCTCGGGCGTCCAGCGCCGCCAGCAGCACGCACGACGGTGCGGCGGCGAACGGCGAGACGTCCCTGCCAAGGATGGCCGGAACGCGGTGGTGTTCCGGCAGCTCGTCCGCGCGCGCGACCTCTCGCACGAAGACCTCGTTGGCGCCGGTCTTCACTCCCAGCTGCGGACGAAACCGCGACGCGAGGTGCGGGCCGGATCGCAACACGGCGCGGAAGGCCTGCATCACGTCGCCGGGCAGCGCGAGCCAGGGCGCTCGCGAGGGCGCAGCGTCCAGGCTGAGGTCCCGCTGCGCGGCCACTCCGCCGATGCACCGGCCCGATGCGCCAACCACCTGCACGTCGGCGAGGTCGTCCGGACCGGGCGTGGAACGTCGGAGCAGGCAGATCATCGGGAACACCGTGGCCGCGAACCCGCTCGCAGGCGCGTGCGCGCGATCCTCCAGCGCCAGGACCGTCGCCCCGTCGCGGATGAAGCGACGCAGCGGCCCGGCATACCCTGCCCGCAGCAGCTTGGACGGAACGACCATCGCCACGACTCCGCCTGGGCGGACCAGGCCGAGCGCGCGCTCCACGAATGCCACGGAGAGGTCCGGGAGATGCGCGAACCCCCGGCCGGACTGGCTGGTGGGCCGGAAGCTCTGGTACTGCCGCGCCAGTGCCTCGCGCGCCGTGGCGGGGAGACGCTCGCCGCGGATCCACGGCGGGTTGCCGACGACGAGGTCGAATCCACCGTCGGCCATGATCGGTCCGAAGTGGACGTCGTACGAGAAGAAGGGGAGGGCGTCGTCTTCCGCGATGCGGCGCCGCGCGATCGTCAGCTCGCGACGCTGGCTCCGCCAGAGCGCCACCCGGCGGGCAGTGGTGGGAGCGCGCTTGGCGCGGGCGCCGAAGAGATCGCGACCGGACGTGGCCGCCGCGTCGGCGAGGTGCGCGGTCAGCGACGTGAGGGCCGCATCCGCGCTGGCCGCAGCCAGCGCGCGCTCCTCATCGCGGATGGCGCGAGCGAGCGCGGCCTTGTCGCGGCCGGTGGAAGTGAAGTACGCCGCGCGCTGCTCGGCCACTCGCTGGAGCCGCTGTGCCGCTTGTGGCACGTACGCGCCCCGCGCGAGATCGAGCGGCGAGAGCAGGCTGTCGCCTTGCCGCAGGTTCTGGTCGAGGTTGGGGAGGGGTGCCACGTCCTGCCAGGTGGCCGCATCGTCCACCACCAGCGCGAGCCAGAGCCTCAGCTCGGCGAGGCGCACGGCCATCGGGTCGAGGTCCACGCCGAACAGGTTGTCGCGCACGATGGCCCGCCGGCGCGCGGCGGGCGACTCCTCAGGCAGAAGCGTGGCGCGCAATTGCTCCAGCTGCGCCATCGCCTCGAGGAGGAATGCGCCCGATCCTACGGCGGGGTCGAGGATGCGAAGCGTTCCGACTGCTGATGGCGGACGGCCTTTCAGCGCCGCGGCCAGAGCCCGCCGCACCGTGACCCGCAAGAAGTCGCGGGGTGTGAAATAGGTGCCCGAGCTCCTGCGGCGGTCGCGGGCCATGAGACCTTCGAAGACTCGCCCCAGCATCTCGGGGTCCACGGCGTCCTGCTCGTCGCGTTCCGTGACCGTGAAGTGGAACCTCTCGAAGAGGTCGTCGAACAGCTGGCGCCATGTTTCGTTAGGCAGGCACGCGCGAGGGAAACGGCGCTCGAGCGCGTGCCGCTCGAAGAGGCCGCCATTGAGGAACGGCACGTCGCCGAGGGCCCGCGCGGCGCCCGTCCGCGAGCCAAGGGGCGCGTTGAGCGCGCCGAAACAGAGCGGCTCGAACACTTGGTGATGGAACGGGTGGCCCCGGCCGAGCGCTGTGTCGAGAAGCGACGGTAGGAAGTCGCCGCGGCCCGCGAGCCACCCTTTGGCTTGAACGAAGTAGAGGAACAACACCCGAGTGAGCACGATGAGCGCGAGATCGCGCCGCTCCGACGACGACGCGCGCGGCATCTGTTGGAACTGTTGCGCGGCCCTGGCGTGGAGCCGAGCGAACTCGCGAAAAAAGCGACTGGTAAGGCCTTCCTCGGTCAGGATCTCCGCGGCGCGGACGGCCAGCGCGAGCGCCGTGTCCTTGGGCCGCGGAGCGAGTCCGGAGAGTATCTCGGCCGCGACCGGACTCGGCTTCTCGAGCGCGATGCGCAGTTGGCGCGCGTGGAAGCCGCCGTTCCGGGGCGCCAGGGCGCTGACGGCGAGCGTCGTGGCAGGTGCGTCCAGCGCGATGAGGATGTTGCGCTCGCCCGGAGTCGCGCGGCCCAGTCGCTCCATCGCCTGGGCAACGCGCGATCGAGTCGCCGACTCCAGCACGGCGCCATAGATGAGGAAGGGGCCGTGCCGTCCGACGATGGCCGCACGCCGGGTGCCGAGCCCGCTGCCGCCCAGGCCCAGCCGCTCCCGGGCGACCGGATTCAACTCCTCGCTACAGGGGGAATAGCCGAGCGCCGCGACCAGTTCGTGCAGGTCGTCGAGCGTTCTGAGGCGGGACAGCAATTGCGGTGTGACGGCCACGCGGTGCGCCTCCGCTGGGTTCGGCGCACATCATGGCGACTGGAACGGAAAGTATGGTGGCGAAAAGCTGGCAGTGCGGCGCGAAAAAATGCGTGACAGGCACATCACCCATCACCTTGATGACGACGCGCTGGCTAACGGACGGTCTCGAAGACCCTCTAGGCTGCACGGGCTATCGCCCACCCCGATCTCAGCACAATTTGGGGCATGAACGCCGCCGCCGTGCTCTGGCTCGAGGACGTGAGGCGGACCGACACCGCCCTGGCAGGCGGCAAAGGCGCCAACCTGGGCGAGATGATCGCCAATGGGTTCCCGGTGCCGCCCGGCTTCGTGGTCACCGCACCCGCCTGCGAGCGGTTCTTCGCCTCCATCCATCTCGCTGACGACCTCGCCCGGCTCAACGGCGCGTCGCAGGCCGAGGTCCGGAGGTGCTGCGCGGCGATCGCCGAGAAGATCCGCGCGGCGGAGATCCCGGCCGGATTGGAGGAGACGATCCTCGAGGCCCACGCGACGTTGTGCCAACGGCGCGGCTCGGCGGTCGTCTGCGCGGTGCGCAGCTCCGCCACCGCCGAGGACCTCGAAGGAGCGAGCTTCGCCGGCCAGCACGGCACCTACTACTACGTGGACCGGGCCCAGCTGATCCCCATGGTCCGGAGCTGCTGGGCGTCGCTGTGGTGCGAAGCGGCCGTCAGCTACCGGGCCACCCACGGCATCGCTCACGCCACGGCCGCCATGGCCGTCGTGGTCCAGGAGATGATCCCCTCCGAGATCTCCGGTGTGGCCTTCACCGTGAACCCCGTGACCGGTGCGCGCGACGAGATCGTCATCGAGTCGAGCTGGGGCATGGGGGCCGCCATCGTGGACGGCCGGGTGACCCCCGACCGATACGTGCTGCACAAGGGTGGGCTCACGCTCAAGGAACGGCGCATCGCGCAGAAGCGGGTCCGGGTCTCGACGACCCTGCGGGAAGACGCCGTCGGGCGGGTGGTGGATGTCCCCTTCGCGCAGCGGCATGCGGAGACCCTGTCGGAAGGTCTGGCGGTGACGATCGCCGGCTGGGCGGTCAGGGCCGAGGAGCATTTCGGTGGACCTCAGGACATCGAATGGGCCGTCACGGACGGACAGGTCCACCTGCTCCAGTCCCGCCCGGTCACGGTGGCCGGACGCAAGGAGTTCTGCCGCAACGAGCGCGGTGGGAAGTACGTCCTCTTCAAGCCGCTGGTCGAGAACTTCACCGACCCGCTGACTCCGCTTGCGGCGAACCTCCTGCTCCAGATACCCGCCGCCGGCCTCTTCGTGCTCATCGGCGGACGCGTGTACTTCGACCTGGACAAGGTCAGACTCCTTGTGCCGTTCAAGCTCACCGACACGCAGCTTGCCCAACTGCTCTACCTGAGCGGCGAGGGGCTTCCGGCGGAGCTGAGGATCGCGACGGCGCGGTTACCC
>JAUYOW010000322.1 GCA_030697825.1 Gemmatimonadales bacterium
CTCGACCCGCGCGCGGCGCGCCCGGAGATGCTTCCCCACAACAGCGGTGAGCAGGCTGACCTCGCGGGCAAGCTCATGATCCCGCTGGGCGCGCACCACACCGTTCGCCTCTTCGGGCTGCACTCCGACGACCAGCGGCTCCTCTACGACCCAGCGTACAAGTACGACGAGCACTTCGGGCCGGCGCGCCGCGTCACCGGAAACCTCGTGAGCGGCCATTGGCAATACGCCTCCGGAGGACGCGCCGGCCGCAGTCTCATCTCCGACATCCGGGTGGCCTACTTCGCGCGCGAGTTCCTCCGCGGCAGTCCGACCCGAGATCCCACCTATCGTTTCGGCGCTTTCACCGGCCGCGCCCTGCGGTTCGTGGGCGAGGACATCGCCCGTGCCCAGGACACCGCCGCCTCGGCCGAGCCCATCCCCGGCTTCGACACGCCGTTCATGAGCGAGCGGACGCCTTGGGGTGTGCCGGCCTTCTTCCTGGGTGGCGGGAGCCGGGGCGAGCTGGCGTGGAACCGCTTCAGCGAGTTGCGCTCGCAGTTGGACCTCAACTACGGCGCCGGCCGCGACGTTGACTTCTACTTCGGCGGAGAGGTGGTGCGGCAGGACGTGCGCACTTTCCAGCGCGCCCTCGGATACCGGCCCGTGGGCGGCGACGTGCCACCCACTACCGCGGCGCGCTTCTCCCCGGTCTCGGGCGCCGCGTACGGCGAGACGCAGCTCCGCTGGGAGGACATGGCCTTCACGTTCGGCCTCCGCTACGACCAGTTCGACTCGCGCAAGTCGCTCGGTGACAGCGCGGCCGGCAAGGCGCGCGCTCAGCGGAACTTCGGCCCGCGGTTCGGCGTCTCGACCGTGCTGCGCGGGGCCACGGTCGTGGTAAGTTGGGGGCGCTTCAGCCAGGCGCCGGACTACCAGTACCTCGTGGACGCCGCCTTCGACGACTCTACTCGCACCGGCCGCTTCCGCATCGGCAACCCGAACATCGGTTTCGAGCAGTCGTCGCAGTACGAGTTCAGTCTGCGGGCGCGCCCCTCGCCCATCACTTCGGTGCGGGTCAACGCTTACGCCAAGCACCTGGAGGGACTCGTCGCGTCGGTTCCGTTCGGGCTCGACCCCGATTCAACGATCTTCGGCAACACCGACTACGGCACGGTGCAGGGGGTGGAGGTACTGTACGAGCGCGAGTTGGTGGGGGGCTGGGGTTTTCGAGTCGCGTACACGCTCCAGAAGGCTTCGGCCACGGCGACCAACGCCTTCCAGCTGTTCAGGCGCATCCGCATCGACCCCAGCGGCTCCGACACGATCTTCCCGGCGCGGGTCGAGTTCCCGCTCGACTACGACCGCAGACACGGCGTCACCGCGATCCTCCAGGCGCGGGTGAGCGACCGCGCCGGCCCGCACCTTCCCGGCGCCTTCCTGGTGCGCGGGTTCGAAGCCGCGGCGATCGTGCGCTGGAGCTCGGGACTCCCCTTCTCGCGGACCAATGCGACGGGCGACACGCTGCTGGGCCTCCCCAACAGCTGGCGCCTGCCCTCCACTTCCACGGTGGACCTGCTGGTGCGGCGGCCGCTTCGCCTGCGCGGCATCGCGGGCAGCGTGTACTTCGACGCGCGGAACCTGATCGGTCGCCGCAACATCATCGCCGTGCGTCGCGACAACGGCGAGCCGGGGCTGGGCGAGCAGGGCATCCAGGACGCCGCGGAGGCGGCCTACGCGGCCCACCCCGAGGATATCCCGTATGAATCGCCGCGGTACCGGCCCGCGGGGGACCTCGACGGGAACGGCGTCATCGGTGGCCGCGATGAGCTTTTCCCGCTCTTCCTTTCCGCCGCGCGTGACTATTTCCAGCCGCTGTTCGCCTACGGCCCGCCGCGGGTGGTGAGGATCGGGGTCGAGGTTATCTTCTAGGGTGACCGTCCGCCGCACCAAGATCGTCGCCACGCTGGGCCCGGCTTCATCCACGCCCTCGGCCATCGCAGCCCTGATCGCCGCGGGAGTGGACGTGGCGCGCATCAACGCGAGCCATGGCACGGCCGATCAGCGCGCCGAGCTGATCGCGATCGTCAGGAAAGAGGCGGAGGAGGCGGGCCGGCCGGTCGCCGTCCTGCTGGATCTTCAGGGCCCGCGCATCCGCGTGGGCGATCTCGCGAAGCCCATCACGCTCACCCCAGGGCAGACGGTCGTGTTCGCGCCCCAGGACGAGGCGCGTGCGGACCAGATCCCCACCACGTACCAGAACCTCGGAAAGGACGTGCGCCCGGGTGCGCGCATCCTCCTCGACGACGGCGTGCTCTCGGCGGAAGTGACGGCGGTGCGAGGGTCGCTGGTCGAGGCGCGGGTCTTGTACGGCGGGGAGCTCAAGAGCCACAAGGGGATGAACCTCCCCGGCGTCGAGGTCTCCGCGCCCACCCTGACGGAGAAGGACCGCGCCGATGCGGCGTTCGCCGGCGAGCACGACGTGGACTACGTGGCGCTATCGTTCGTGCGGCGCGCGGAGGACCTGGCCGAGCTGCGGGGGCTCCTTCCAAAGGGCGTCAGGGTCATCGCGAAGATCGAGAAGGACACCGCGCTCAAGGACGCCGACCGCATCATCGAGGCGAGCGACGCGATCATGGTGGCACGGGGCGACCTGGGCGTCGAGCTGCCTTTCGAGGAGGTGCCGCTGGTGCAGAAGCGGCTCATCCGCCTCGCGATCCAGTACCGGCGGCCGGTCATCACCGCGACCCAGATGCTCGAGTCCATGATCCACAACCCGCGCCCGACCCGCGCCGAAGCCTCCGACGTGGCCAACGCGATCCTCGACGGCACGGACGCGGTTATGCTCTCCGCGGAGACGGCCGCGGGCGAATACCCGCGGGAGGCGGTGCTCGCGATGGACCGAATCATCCGCGAGATGGAGAAGCACGACGCGGACCGGCCGCGGCGCGAGGAGCGCCAGCGCCAGTATGGCATGCCGGCCGACACCAACACCGCCGTGGCGACCGCGGCGGTCGCGGCGGGCCAGATGCTCCACGTGCCGATCATCGTGACCTTCACCAAGAGCGGCTCCAGCGTGCGGATAATCGCCGCCAACCGGCCTCCGATGCCCATTATGGGCGTCACCGACGACGCGCGCGTGTTCCGGCAGCTGGCGCTCATCTGGGGCGTCGTGCCGATGCTGACGGACGAGCCGCCGCGCTACGACGCGATGCTCGACGCGGCGCGCGAGCGAATCCTGGTCCACGGCTTCGCCAAGAAGGGGGATCGAGTGGTCGTGATGGCCGGCGTGCCCTTCGACGTGCCGGGCAGCACCAACATGATGAAGGTCGAGGAAGTCTAGCCGGTGCGGCTGCACTTCCTCGGCACCGGGACCTCATTCGGCGTGCCGCAGATCGGGTGCGGGTGCCGGGTCTGCCGCTCCACCGACAGCCGCGACCGGCGCGGGCGCACGGCGGTGGTGATCGAGGACGGTGACACCCGCATCCTGGTGGACACTCCGCCCGAATTGAGGCTATCGCTCGTCCGGCAGGGGATCGGCTCGGTGAACGCCGTGCTCTACACCCACGACCACGCGGACCACACCCACGGCATCGACGATCTGCGCGCTCTCTCCGGCGGGAGGCACGGTACGCTGCCGGTCTACGGTCCCCGGGATTCCCTGGACCGGATGCAGGCGCGGTTCGACTACATCTTCGATCCCGACTTGCGGCCCATCCCCGGTTCGTCGAGGCCGGCACTCACGGTGACGGCGCTCGAGCCGGGGGAGCAGGTCAGCGTGGCGGGCATCCCGATCACGCCGATCGCCTTCGACCACGGCTCTACGTTGGTCTACGGCTACCGCTTCGGCGCGCTGGCCTACGTCACCGACGCCAAAGAGGTCACCGAGGAGGCGCGGGCAGCTCTTTCGGGCATCGAGGTGCTGGTGCTGAACGCGCTGTTCCACCGGTCGCACCCGACGCACCTCTCGATCCCCGAGGCGGTGGCGGCGGCGCTGGCGATCGGTGCGCCGAGGACCTTCCTCACGCACCTCACCCACGAGACGGGACACGCGGAGCTGGAGGCGGAGCTTCCGGCCGCGGTGCGGCCCGCCTACGACGGTCTGGTCATCGAGGTCTGATTGGGTCTAGATTGGGTGTAAGGAGGTGGGTATGGCACGTCACGACGACGAAGAGGTGGTAGTGGTCGAGAAGCACGGTTCGCCCGTGGCGCCCTTCATCTGGGGGCTCGCCATAGGCGCGGCGCTCGGCCTCCTGTTCGCGCCCATGAAGGGCGAGGAGCTGCGCGCCAAAGTCCGCGACCGCGGCCGCCGGCTCAAGGACCTCGCGTCCGAGAAGGCCGGGGAGCTGGAGGAGATGGTGGCGGGTGGCTACGAGCGGGCGCGCTCGCGCGTGGAAGAAGGCATCGAGAGCGCCAAGCGATCCGCGCACGAGGGGAAGCAGGTGGCGCGTGACGTCGTCGAGGCGGGCCGTGCCGCCGCGGGCACCGCCCGCGAGGAGCTCGAGCGCCGGCTCGTCGAGGCGCGTGAGGCGCGTCGCGCGGGGCGGTCCAGCGGTGAAGAGGAGCCCGTCGCGTAGCCGCTCCCGTGCGAGCCGGCCGCGAGAACCGCTGGCTCTTCGTCTGGCACGATGTGCGCGGATTTGTCCGCCGCGTCTACGAAGGCGCGATGGAGTCGAACGTCCCGTTCCTCGCCAGCGGCCTCACCTTCGACGCGCTCCTCGCGGCCATCCCCCTGCTGTTCCTCATCCTCTGGCTCGTAGGCACCCTGCTTTCGGCGGGCGCCGACGCCCAGCAGGTCGAGCTGGCCGAGTATCTCCGCCGGTTCCTGCCGGCGCGTGCCCGCTCCGGAGCGGACCCCTTCGAGCCGGTGATGCGCCTGCTCGAGCGGGTGGTGCAGTCGCGCGGGACCCTCGGCGTCCTCGGCATCCCGCTCTTCGTCTGGTTCTCCACCCGGCTGTTCGGCTCCCTCAGGGCCGCGCTCTGCGAGGTCTTCGACACCGAGGAGACGCGCTCCTGGTTCAGGGGCAAGCTCACCGATGTCGCCCTGGTGCTCGTGACTGGGTTGCTGTTCGTCGCGAACACCGCCCTCAGCGAGGGGGTGGCGCTGCTCGCTCAGAGCAACGTCCGGTTCGGCTTCCTCGAATACTTCCTGGCGCAGCTCCTCGCCTTCTGCTTCGTCGTGGTCCTCTTCCTCGTGGTGTTCCGCTACGTGCCGGCACGCCGGGTGCGCTGGGACACGGCCCTGGTGGCGGCCGTGACGTGCAGCCTCGGCTTCGAGCTGGCCAAGCAGTTGCTCAGCCTCTATTTCACTGGGCTGGCGCGGACGGACCGGCTGGTGAGCGACCGCACCCTCGGCGCGGTCCTGCTCTTCGTGGGCTGGACGTACTACATGACCTTCGTCTTCCTGGTGGGCGGCCAGATCGCGCAGGTCTACGAGCTGAGGCGGCGGCAGGCGGCGCAGCGAGCGCTGTTGAGCGACTAGGCCGACATTCCTTCGCCACCCATCTTCTGGAGGACGGGTACGACATCCGGACCGTTCAGGAGCTTCTGGGGCACCAGGACGTGGCGACGACCATGATCTACACTCACGTCCTGAACCGGGGCGGCCTCGCCGTCCGCAGCCCCGCCGACCGCCGGTAGTCCGAAAACCCTTACGCGCGCACTCAACATGCCCCAACCCAGTCGCCGGCACAGTTCTCTCTTGCCCTATCATCAGCCAACGCGCACGTTTAACGCCGATGCGCCGCCACCTCGCCGGCCGGGATACGAGCTGGGGGCGCAGTAGTATGGCCGGCCCCAGAGCGGCCCAATTACAGCAAAGACCTAGTTTGGGCGCTTGCGTGAAGCGCTACGGGAGGTTCATGCGCGCACCCAGCCTTGCGTTCCTTGCCGCCGCACTCCTCGCGGACCCCGGGCTCAGCTACGCCCAGGCCCCGCGCGACTCCGTAGTCGCCGTTGTGAACGAGTTCTTTCGCGCCATGACCGCCCGCGACACGGCGGCCCTAGCGCGCATCCAGGTCTCGGGCAGCATGCACTACGCAGTGCGGCGCGCCGAAACGGTGACCTACCGGGAGCGCAGCGGCACGGCGTGGCTTCGCCAGCTCGCGGACAGCCGGGACACGCTGGTGGAGCGCATGTGGGATCCTACGGTCATGGTCCATGGTCCGCTCGCGATCCTCTGGGCGCCATACGACATCTATCGCAACGGCGAGTTCGTACACTGTGGTGTGGACGCCTTCACGCTGGTGCGCACACAGGCCGGCTGGCAGATCACCGCCGTCGCATACACCATGGAACCCACGGGGTGCGCACCGAGCCCGCTCGGCCCTTTGCGGGCCTCGCCCCGCTAAGGCACCGCTGAACGGTCCAAGTGATAGGTAACACTTTGTACTCAGCTGATTGGTAACACTTTGGTCCTTCCTTTGTGGTTGTCGCCGCTGCGGCGAGCGGGGCGCCCGAGCTGATCGACGATCCGCCCGACGGCTTCGTGGAAGCG
>JAUYOW010000323.1 GCA_030697825.1 Gemmatimonadales bacterium
CGCCCCTCGCTGACGAACCCATCGCGGATCTCCTCGACCTGTGCCGCGCCGCGGAGGCGCAGCAGCCGCACGCGCGCCTCCCCGGGGCTGCCCGCCTCGATCCGGTGCGTGAGGGGCCCGGTCGTCTCGAGGACGATGCGCGTGAAGGACGGGTACGAGCGCGAGCGCAACTCCTCCAGGGTGACCTCGGCGAGCGGGGCCGCGCGCGGCATCGCCACGGGCGTGGCGGGCCGCTCGCGCGTCGACGCCCGGAGCCTCGGGACGACCTCGCCGAGGAACGTCTCGGGAACGAGCCAGACGCCGCGGCTGACGCGCACCGGGGCTCCCAGCACGAACGGCTTGCCGTCCACGAGGACCTGCGACCAGTTCCGCGTGAGCGTCACGACGTGCCCCTGGGCCCGGAGCTGCGCCCGCGGGCTCTCCGGGCTCGCCTCGAGCGTCCCGCCGAGGCTCGTCGCGACGCGGGTGAGCTCGACGTACGCCCGGCCTTCGTGGGTCACGGTCGGGAGGTCCGCGGCCGCGGTGCCGGTGAGACCGAGCAAGAGGAAGACGAGGACGACGGGGGCCGTCATCGGTGCGCGTATTCTAGCAACTCGGCGGCGGGAGGCCGACGCTTTAAACGACGACCGGCATCTCGCGGGTGAGCCCACGGATGACGTCGTAGACCTCGCCCAGGCTGAAGGGCTTGGCGAGACACGGCGCGCCGCTGAGATCGATGAACTCGTGGCTCTCGGGGCTCAAGGAATCGCCGGTGAGGAAGGCGACCCGGGAGACGAGGTGCGGGTGACGGCGCGTGATCTGCTGGAAGAACCCCGGACCGTCGAGGTCCGGCATCTTGAGGTCGCAGAGCACGACATCGGGTCTCGTGGCACGGAAGCTGTCCCGGAACCTGGCGCTGTCCGGCAGCGTCACGCAGTCTAGTCCGTGGGGCCGGAGCAGCCGCTCGCAGTTCTCCAATACGGCTGGCTCGTCATCGACGATGAGGACAGTGGCCTTCATGGCCGAGCGCCCCGGTCGACCGGCGGGAACATGACGCGGAACGTGCTCCCGTTACCAGGCTCGCTCTCGACCAGGATCCGCGCCCGGTGTCCGGCTGCGATGTTCTGCACCACCGCCAGCCCGAGACCAGTGCCTCTGCTGTTTCGGCGCGTTGAATAGAAGGGGTCGAAGATCCGCTCCAAGGCGTCTTGAGGGATCCCGCAGCCCGTGTCCTGCACCTCCAGCACCACCGCTCGACCGCCGTCCGTCGCGACGCCGACGCGGACACGGCCGCCGAGGGGCGTCGCCTGGAGGGCATTGAGCAGCAGATTAAGCACCAGCTGCTCCAACCGGGACTCGTTGCCGGCGACAAGCGTCGGCTGCCGGGCCAGTGCGGTTTCCAGAGCGACCCCACGCAGGTGGAATTCGCCACCCACGAAGTCGGCCACGCGCGCCACGACGTCACCGAGCGAGACCTTGGCTGTCGGTGCCTCCTCGTCCCGCGACAGGTCCAGCAGACCCCGGGCGATGGTGGCCACCCGCATCGCGTTCTGGCGAACCACGTCGAGGTCACGCAGCGCGAAGCACTCACCGCAGCGTGCCGCGACCTCCTGAGCGACGCACTCGATCCGGTTCAGCATGATCCCGCACGGGTTGTTGATCTCGTGCGCGACGCCGGCCGCCAACGTCCCCACCGCGGCGAGCCGCTCGGCGCGGAGTTTCTCGCTGGTCCGCTGCGCCACCAGGCTCTCGAGGTTCTCCGTGTGGAGCTGGAGCTGTCGCGCCATCTCCGTGAAGTCCCGACCCAAGTCCTCGAGTTCGTCGTTGGTGGCGACCGGAAGCGGGGCGTCGCGGAGACCTTGCGCCAGGCGTCGGGTGCGCTCACGGAGAGCCCGGATGGGTCCGGTGAGTTGGCGCGCGGCGATCACGGCCAGCCAGAGGGCGAGAGCGAGAAAGACCGCGCCGCCGCCTAGAACGATCGCGGCAAGCCGCCTGGCGGGAGCGAAGAGCTCGTCCCTGGGCACGGCGTGGTAGAGGACGAAGCTTTCGCCACTGGTCGAGCCGGCGAATCGGAACGGAACGTAGGCGACGATGGAGCGCGGGCCACGGTCGACACCGGGCATTCCACTGACGACGCGCTCCGCGGTGGCTCGCGGCAGATCGGCGTATATCGTCGCCTCCGGCTGCGCCGCCAGCAGCGAGCGGTGCTGGCGGTGGCGCTGGGAGTGATAGAGGAGGAGGCCTTCCGAAGTCGCGACGGCCGTGACGCCACGCGAGGCCATAGCCGTGCCTCGGAAGAGATCTGCCAGCTGCGCGAGACGGAACTCCAGGACCACCGCTGCCGACGAGTGGCCTTCGGCAGCAAGCGGCTGCACGAAGGCCACCACTGCCACCGGCGCGACCTCTTCACCGCCACGCACCTCGAGGGGTTGCACACCGACCTGCCCCGGCGGCACACGGTCGGCGACATAGCCGTAGTAGAGCCCCTCCACCGGGTCTGGCTCCAGGTCTACTGTGATTCGGCCAGTCCGCTCGGCGCGGGCGACGATGAGCAGGTGGCCATCCGCAGCCACGAGCAGTACGCGATAGTAGTCCGGCTTGTGGCGGAGGAAGGTCTGAAGGGCCGGTGCGAGACGCTCCAAGCCGGACCGCCGCGGCTGAGATGTCAGGTCTGCCAAGCCGTTGGCGGCGGCGAAGTAGGCTAGATCCGCACGCACCCGGGAGAGCAACGCCTCGGACCGCTCACGGGCCACGAGCAGTTCGCTCTCCATCACCTTGAGAGCTTTGCTCTCGATCTGGCGCGTCGTAACGACCGTGCCGGCAACGCCGAGAATGGCGACGGGCACCGTCGCCCACGCGCCGAAGGCGATTGTCAGCTTCGCGCGAATCGGCAGCGACCGAAAGAGCTTGTTTATGTTCACGTCGCCCTCGGCTTCCCCCCGAAGCCCAATGTACGGCGAGATTGGCGGTCAAACCGAGTTCGGTCGGCAAAAGCACGAGCGCGGTTGTCGGGTTTGAACGGATAATGTCGAGGATCGGCGCTGGGCGATGCCGCGCAGGTGTTTCGATTGTCGGGGGAGTGAACCGGTCGAGTATATGGCGCACCAGCGACGACTGTCAACACCTTCGACGGCTAGCGTGGAACGAGCTGGTTGCGCGACAGGTCCCACACGGTGAGCGCGTCAACGGGGCACACGTCGCAGGCGCTGAGCAGCCGCTCGCGCTCGACCTTTTCAGGCTCCAGGAAGGTCACGATCCCCTCGTCGTCGAGCACGAAGGCCTGGCCCGCCGCCTCGATGCAGTCGCCGAACCCGACGCACAGGGTGCGGTCGATGCGGATGCGAAGCTCGCCGACCTGGCGCTCCTCGAAGTCCGCTGCCGCGGCAGGTCGCGTCCGGGGCTGTGGGTCCGCCACCGGCTACATCCCCTCGAGGCCGAGGTCGCCGCGGGCCGCGTCCATCACGTCCGGCGTGATGACCGAGATGCCGCGCTCGGCCGCGTAGTCCGCGTAGATGCGCTTGACCATCCCGCGCACGAACGACGGCACGTTCGCGAGGCGCTGCGTCGCCCGGTCGTCCCAGGTGACACGGGCGGGCGCGCCGCCAGGCGTGGAATCGCGCCGCTCCTCACCGGGCTCGGTGTCGGCGAAGGCGCCCTCGCGCCCGCCCTCGAGCGCGGTTCGGATCAACTCCATCGGCTGCTCGGGCACCGTGCGCCCGCCGATCTTGACGCCTAACGACGAGACGAGCTGCGTCTCCATCGGATTGGTGAGCATGGCGACCGTGCGGCCGCACTTGGGGCACTTGAACGCCGCCGCGAGCGTGCCATCGCCGGGGAGCCGGCGCTCCTCGAACGTCATCTGCTGGTCGCAGTCCACGCAGAGGAACTTCATGCGCCCTCCACCCGAGCGAGCAGGGCCGCGGCGAGCGCAGCAAAGGCCGGGTCGGCCGGCTCGCCGACCCGGCCCCCGTCCACGGCCGCCTGCACCGCCGGATCGAACCGGAGGCGTGCGAGCACCGGGGCCCCGGCAAGGGTGGCGAGCCGATCGGCGGCGTCGCCGCTCATGAGCGGGCCCTGAGCGCCGCACTGCGCGCAGCGGTAGTTGGCCATGTTCTCTACGATGCCAAGAATGCGGACGCCGCCATCGCTCGCCAGCTGGAGCGAGCGGGCCACGGCCCGCAGCGAGGCGTCGGACGGGATCGTCACGGCCAGCACGCCGGTGAGCCCGGGAAGAAGCTCCATCAGGGTGGTGAGGCGGTCGGTGCCCGGTGGGAGGTCCAGCAGCAGGAAGTCGAGCTCGCCCCAGGCCACGTCAGCCAGGAACTCGCGCAGCATCCCGGCCTCGAGCGTGCCGCGCCAGACGAACCGCGCCTCGCCCGGCTCCTTCCACCTGAGCGGCGCGCCCTCGGCGAGGAGGAGGTCGCTGGAGATCACGCGCACGCCCCGCGCGCCTTCCGGGGGCACGACGTCGTCGTCGCGTACTACGAGTGGCTCGCCTCCCACGCCCAGCATTCTTGCCGCTGTCGGACCGTGGAGATCGGCATCCAGCACGCCCACGCGCTTGCCGGCCTCCGCGAGCGCGGTCGCGAGCAGCGCGGTCACGAAGCTCTTGCCCACGCCGCCCTTGCCGCTCATGACGGCGACGGTGTGCCGCACCGTGCGGAGACGTTCGCGGACCCGGTCCTGCTGCACCGCGACCTGGGTCCCGATGCCGGAGCGGTCCTCGCCCGAAAGCTCGCGGTAGGTCCGGATGCGCTTGGTCATGAATAGGGCAAGCTTCACCGGCGCGGGAAGGAGTGTCAATCCCGCAAGAATACGGTATCTTGGCGCGTGCCTCCCGCAAACCATCCGATGGACGCCGGCGCCCAGCGCGATGCCTGGGGCGAGCGGCTCCCCCGCAGCCTAGGCCTCTTCTCGGCCATCGCGGTGCTGGTCGGTTCCACCATCGGCAGCGGCATCTTCCGCACGCCGGCGCGCATCGCCGACCTGGTGCCGTCGCCCCTGCCGATGCTCGGCGTGTGGGCCCTGGGCGGCCTGCTCGCGCTGTGCGGCGCCCTGACCTACGCGGAGCTGGCGGCCCTGTTCCCGCGCTCCGGCGGCGTCTACGTCTTCGTGCGGGAAGGGTTCGGCCGGCTCCCCGCGTTCCTCTTCGGGTGGACGGAGTTGCTGGTGATCCGCGCCACGGCGCTGGGTGCCATCGCCACCGTCTTCGCCGAGTACCTCATGCGCTCCCTCGGCTACGATCCCACGGCGGGCCCGGTCCACTACATCGCCGCCGGGGCGATCGCCGTGACCGCCATCGTCAACTATCGGGGCGTCAAGTGGAGTGCGATCCTGCTCAACCTCACCACGGGCGCCAAGTACTCGGCCCTGGTGCTGCTCGTCCTCCTGGCGTTCGTCCTCGGCAACGGCGACGTCGGCCATTACACGGCGGGTGACGGGACCGTGAAGGCCGGGCTCTTCGGGCTTTCCCTGGTCTCGGTGCTGTGGGCCTACGACGGCTGGGCGGACGTCTCGTTCGTGAGCGGCGAGGTGAAGAACCCGGAGAAGAACCTGCCGCGGGCGCTCATCTTCGGCACGCTGTCCATCATCGCCATCTACCTGGCCGTGAACCTGGCTTACCTCTACCTGCTGCCCATCGCGAGCGTGCGGCACTCGCCCCTGGTGGCGGCGGACGCGGCGCAGCTCCTGGTAGGCCGCTTCGGGGTAGGGCTGGTCTCGGTGGTCGTGATGGTCTCCACCTTCGGCACCCTGATGGGCTCGATGATGACCGGCCCGCGGATCATCTTCGCCATGGCCGACGACGGCCTGTTCTTCCGGGGCCTGGCGGCGGTACACCCCAGGTTCCAGACGCCGTCGCGGTGCATCGCCCTCATTGGATCGCTGGCGGTCGGGTTCGTCCTCTTCCTCGGCTTCGAGCGCCTCGCGGATACCTTCGTCCTGGCGATCTGGCCCTTCTACGCCTTGGCGGCGGCCACGGTGTTCGGGTTGCGCCGGCGCCGGCCGGACCTGCCAAGGCCGGTCAGGACGTTCGGGTATCCGGTGGTGCCCCTGCT
>JAUYOW010000324.1 GCA_030697825.1 Gemmatimonadales bacterium
CGCAGGGAGACGTTACTCACGCCGAGGAGCCGCGTGCGGCCGGCATCGCGCTCCTTCACCATCGCGGCCCAAACCTCCGCGTCGTAGTCGGTCCAGCCGGAGCCGGAGGCGGGCCCGTGCAGCACGTAGCTGTCGACGTGGTCGGTCCCGAGGTGCTCGAGCGAGCTCTGCATCGACTGGGCGACCTGCGTGGAAAGGTCGGCCGCGGGGTCGTAGGGCAGCCGGTGGTCCTGGCCGGGCTGGGAGGTGAATTTCGTTTGTAAGAAAAGATCCGCGCGCGTGACCACCCCCGCGCGGTAGGCGGCGGCGAGCCCCTGCCCGACGCCGCCCTCGAAGTAGTGCCGCCGCTGGTTGGCGGTGTCGATGCCCCTGAAGCCCATCCGGAGCGCCAGCTCGATGAGGGCCTGGGTGCGGTCTTCCTTCCAGGCCGTGCCGTAGAGGAAATCGGGAACGGGTGCGGGATGGTGCGCTGGCATTGCGTCATTCTGCCATGGTCACCGCTCTGGCCGAAGTGAAACGCCTTCCGAAGCCGAGCGTCCCGCTCTGGACGGTGAACCAGCTAGCGCGCTATGACGCGGCGGGCGTCAGGCGCTTCGTCGACCTGGCGCGGCCCGTCTACGGGCAAAGGCATCACCGCCCAGGACTCTTGACTCTGGCCGTCGGCCAGCGCGATCCTGGCTCTCGCCAGGGGGCAAGCGGGAAAGGCTAGTGGGGTCGTCGGTATGGCAGTGACGCGGGAAGCTCGGGTGCGAATCTCTTGGCACCGGAATGCCGAGACGCGCTATCCGTACGGTGCCGTGTCTCCCGACGCCGATCGACTCGAGCCCCTCGGATTCCCTCCGCCCTGGCCCACCCGCCCGTGGATCTATGCAAACGTGATCACGTCCAAGAACGGGATCATCGCCTGGAAACGGGCAGGGGCGCACGACGATCCCGTCCGCGCGATTGCCGGCGGTGACGTCACCCGGTCGGGCCGGCTCGCCGATCTGCAGTTCATGCGCTATCTCCGCGCCTGCGCCGAT
>JAUYOW010000325.1 GCA_030697825.1 Gemmatimonadales bacterium
CATGAACCCCTGCGGCTCGACCGACGCGGCCTGGTCGCTGCCCCACATGGCCCGGTCCAGCGTGATGTGGCGCTCGATCATGCACGCGCCCAGCGAGACCGCCGCGACCGTCGTGGAGAGCCCGACCTCGTGGCCCGAGTAGCCGACGGGGCAGCCGAACTCGCGGCGCAGCGTGTCGATCATGCGCAGGTTCAGCTCCTCGAGCTTGGACGGGTACGTGCTGGTGCAATGCAGCAGCACCAGCTCCTGCGCGCCGAGCACCTGGACCGCGTGGGCGATCTGCTCCATGGTGCTCATGCCGGTGGAGAGGATGACCGGCCGGCCGGTGGCGCGCATGTGCCGCAGCAGCGCGTCGTCGGTCAGCGAGGCCGAGGCGACCTTGTAGCACGGCGGCTGGAACCGGTCGATGAAGTCCACCGAGGCCTGGTCCCAGCACGAGGCGAACCACGCGATGCCGCGCTCGCGGCAGTACGCGTCGATGGCCTCGTACTGCGCCGGCCCGAACTCGAGCCCGCGCTTGAGGTCCCCATTCGTCTTGCCGAAGGGGTTCTCGCGCGCCCGCGCCAGCTCCTCGGTCGAGTAGACCACGTCCACCGTCCGCTTCTGGAACTTGACCGCGTCGGCGCCGGCGAGCACGCTGGCGTCGATCAGGCGCTTGCACAGCTCCAGGTCCCCGTTGTGGTTGATGCCGATCTCGGCCACGATGAACGTCGGCTCGCCCGGGCCCACCCCCCGGTCCCCGATCCGCACTGTCGTCATATTGCCTCCTGCTGTTCCATCCTCAGGGCGAGGCGGCCACGGCCGCCGTCCCTGCGCCCACCGCCGCCCGGTACCGGTTGAACTCGGCCAGCGGCACCGGCCGCCGGTCCACCGCGCTGCGGTAACACGCTTCCAATACGTACACGGCCGCCGCACCGGTCGCCAGCGGCGTCTCGACCGCGGCCGGGTCGTCCTGCTCCACCGCGCGGATGAACTCCCGCAGCTCCTCGGCGACCGTGTCCACCGGTTCGCACGCCAGCCGCTGCGGCTGCGACGGCACCCGGTCGACGTCCCGGCCCACGCGCAGCGTCAGCTCGCCGCGCGCCCACGTGACGATCCCGTCGGTGCCGGTCACGACGAAGCGTTCCTCGCTCGGCACGATGTAATCGGTCTTCACCAACGCGGCGGCGCCGTTTTCAAGCTCCAGCAGCGCGGCGGCCGCATCCGGCGCCTCGGTGACCCCGGCCAGGTTGCGCAGCAGCCCGGTCGCGCTGCGCACCGGCCCGGCCCACGCGTGGACCAGATCGAAGGGGTGCACGCCGAGCGCGCTGAGCGGTCCCTCGCGATGCCCCCGCTGGTGGCCGCGCCCGTTCCCCATCCGAAAGGCGTACGCGCCGCCGTGTGAAAGCGTCAGCTCCAGGTCGACCAGCCGCCCGAGCCGCCCGTCCGCGATCAGCTTGGCGATGGCGCGCGCGGCCGCGGAGCGGCGCACGTTGTGCCCGCACATGCCCACGACCCTCGCCGCCTCGGCCGCGGCCAGCATGCGGTCGCATGCCTCGGCGGTCGCGGCCAGCGGCTTCTCCACGAAAATAGCCTTGCCGGCCGCCGCGCATGCGGCCGCGTGGTCCGCGTGGTGCGGCGTCGGCGAGGCAATGAGGACCGCCGGCACGCTGGCATCTTCCAGCGCGCGGCCCAAGTCGCTGACGCCGCGGGCCGCGTCCCACGCGCGCGCCCGCGCCGGGTCCGGGTGATAGCCCCAGGCGATCTCGACCCCCAGCCGCTCCATCGCTGCGGCCAGCGTGCGGCCGAACCCGTGCAGCCCGATCAGCCCGGCGCGCATCTTAATACCCCGTGCACTTGTTGCACGGCGAGCACGCGTTCTTCCGGCCGGTCTGGTGGAACTCGCGCAGCGACTGCATGTGCTGGCCGGTCCACAACGACGCCACCGTCTGGCCCTCGCCGATTCGACCCGGGCTCAAGTGGCTCAGGTAGTCCGCGTCGCACGGGTTGACCCCACCGTCCCACCACACGTACATGCGCTCCCAGAGGATCGAGCACGGCACCGCGATGGGCTTCTCCGGCAGGTCATAAATGTTCAGCCGCTCGAAGACCGGGTTGACCCCGACCTCGTCCACCCGGTGGAGCCAGAACGCGCGGCTCGTGTCGATCCGCTGGTCCTCCCGCGTCACGACCATCGAGGCGCGCGTGACCGTCCGGTTCCCGGGGAACTCCTGGTCGCGCAGCTTCACGAAGGTCTCCACGTTGTTCAGCACCGCGTCGAAGTCCGCGCCCACCCGGATCTCGCCGTACACCTCGCGCTCCGCGGTGTCCACCGAGAAGACCACGAGGTCCGGGTCCGCCGCGAGGATGCGGCGGGACAGCTCCGGGGTCAGCTTGGTCGCGTTCGTGTTGATCTTGATGTCCAGCACGCCGCGCTTGCGCGCGTACGCCAGCATGTCGGGAAACGCCGGGTTGAGCGTCGGCTCGCCCCGGCTCGCCATGACCAGGCCGTTCAAGCCGTGCTCGCCGGCCTCGTCCATGACGCGCTGGAACAGCTCTAGCTTCATCATGCCGTTGAGCTCGCGGTTGCGGGAGAGACGCGGGTCCACGATGAAGCACATCGGGCACCGCAGGTTGCACACGCTCGTCGGCTCCACCGCCAGCACGATCGGGAACGGCTTCAGGATCTTCCGCGCCGGGTAGACCGCGAATTCGTACCGGTACTTGAGGTACCGCGCCATTTCGCCGACGTCGCGCTGGCCCCGAGCATGGGCCACCAACAGCTCGGACATCGCGAAGTGGTCCTTCTCGCGCCCCTGCGGCCGCCCATGGTCCGCATGCGCCTGGGCCAGGCTGTTGCGCAGCATCGCCAGGAACTGCGCAGG